>NZ_JADEWV010000219.1 GCF_015207455.1 Microcoleus sp. LEGE 07076 | reverse complement strand
AAGTAGAACCTCGCGTAGCACCCAGGGGTCTAGCTATTCGCGCCGAACCTTCAAAGACTGCTGTGATTAAAGGCGGCGTAGCTGCTAACGGTCAAGTAACGCTTGTGCCGAATTTCCAGTTAGTGAAAGATAAGAATGGAGAAAACCGCAATTGGGTTGAGATTTCAGCGCCTGTTCCCGGATTTATCTCGGCTGGAAATTTGATCATGTGCAAGTAAACTCAGAAGTTCGATCGGTTTGTAGTGAGGACTTGGGTCTTCTCGATCGCCTTTTTAATCACAAAGGACTCTTCGTCCTGACTGCAAACCAATTTAATTGTGGGTAATTCATACTGTTGCGGTGCGGTTTCTCCGGGCGCTGATTGGTACTAAGCAAAAAGCCGATCGACCTTTTTACAAACAGCGGCCCGCCGCCCAATTTTGATGTCCGCGATTTGGTTGACACTTTGATTGGCGACCAATCCAGACAATTTCCCACTTATTTTGCCTGAATCTGAGTTCGATGCGGTGCCGCATTCCCGCAACAGAATCGTCAGCCAAACCGACGACTGTATGAAGGATTGTCGCGGTTTCTCGCGCGGGATATTCAACCAAAATGCCATCGCTTTTTCTGCCTTCAGATTCTCGATCGAGAATAAACAGTTTGGCTGCGATATCTTTGGGGTTGGAAACGGTAATTTTGCGATCGGCTACAAACTGTTTGACGTTAATTGTTTCATAGCCAGAGCGAGTTGCAGGCTGCGAAACTGCTGCGGGAATTTGGATGCAGGCGATTGCAGCTAGCAAAAAGAGCGATCGGACGAGAGTTGATTTGTTCATCCGACTTCAGCTTTTGCGAGAAATTTTTGTCTCCGAGTTGCGAAAACTGCCATTTGTGCCTCGGTGAATTGAGTTTGCTGCCATGAAGGACGGGACATTAGTCGATCGCACCAAGCTTTAATTTTAGGAAAATCGTCTAAGGAAACCCCAATCAAAGGCATCAAAACCACAACAGTTCCAGCAACGCAATCTGCTAAAGTTAAATCATTGCTAGCGAAAAAAGGGCGATCGTCCAACAAACCTTCAAAAAATGTCAGCACAGTATTCACCTTTTCCTGGGCTTTTTCAATTTCGCTAATTTCAGGAGTTCCCCTGCCCATTTTCTCACTGCTGAGCGGGTAAATTTGCGGTATAAGTTCGTTAATTGTCACCAATTCTACCATGCGGACAACTGCTAAATCTTTCGGATCTTTTGGCAGCATTGCAGGTTCAGGATACTTAGTTTCTAAATAGTCCATAATTGCTAGAGACTCGACAACACAGAAGTCACCGTCAACCAAAACAGGGATGCGATGAAAAGGATTCATTGCCACAAATTCAGGCTCTAAATGGTCGCCGTCCAAGTGGATTTCTACCAATTCAAAAGGCAGGTTTTTTTCTATGAGGGCGATCCAGACACGGCGGGAGTTAAAAGAAATGGGGGTGTGGTAAAGTTTAATCACGGTTAAATCTCCGATGGAATAGTTGGGGATGAATTTCTTGTTTTGATTCTGAACTTATTTTACTGGCGGGTGAAAACGCCGTCACAAGCCTTACAAAGACTGCTTTTGTTTGTCTCCCCGATTCTGGAAGACTGTCAATATGCCTTCACCAGTCCGCCAAGCTGCTAAAACTCATTGCCTCGTTTGGTTGTTTTTCTGACATAAAACACTCGGATCTGGGTAATGTGGCATGGCGCACGGGGCATGGATAATGGGAATAATGTTGACTGTTGACTATTACAAATCGCCCTTGCTCGTTACCAGGAAAAGCCTGGTAATGCAGGTGCGGAGGAAGAGCCTCCTTTGAGGAAGGCAACTTACAGGAGACAAGACTGTAGGAGGTGTTAAAGTTATTAAGTTTTCGATGATTAATGAATTTTGCTACTTCAAATCTTGTAGCTTAATCCTCGGATCGACTGCTTTCAACAGCAAATCTGCAAATAAATTACCCACAATCAACATCGCAGCGCCCATCATCAAACTCGCCATTACTAAATATAAATCTTGATTGTTCACCGCCTCCAAAGTCAGCTTTCCCAAACCCGGCCAATTAAAGAAAAATTCAGCAATAAACGCACCACTCAACAAACTAGCAAACTCAAAACCCAACAGCGTCACTAACGGATTAACCGCATTCCGCAAAGCATGAATGTAAATTACTCGATCGTCCGGTAAACCTTTCGCCCGTGCGGTTCGGATGTAATCTTGACGCAGCACGTCCAACAATTGTCCGCGCATCAATCTTTGCAAACCAGCAAAACCAGTAAGGCTGAGGGCGACAGTTGGCAAAATTAAGTGCCAGCCGTAATCGAGGATTTGACTCCACCAAGGTAAGTCTGCGTGGTCGATACTGGTCATTCCTCCGACGGGAAACAGAGGCGAAGTATTCTGAGCAAAAAATAGCAGCAGCAAGGCTGTGATAAAGCTGGGAAATCCCTGGCCGGTGTAGCTGACTACTTGCAAAACTCGATCGACTGTCTTATTTTGATTGACGGCGGCGACTATTCCCAAAGGAAGTGCGATCGCCCAAGTTACAATCAAAGATGCGATCGCCATTAACAGCGTCGCCGGTACTCTTTCCCACAGCAGCGACGCTACGGATCGCTGATACACAAAGCTCGTCCCAAAATTCCCCTGTGTCACAATTTGTTTCAGCCACAGCCCATACTGCACAATCGCTGGTTTATCCAAGCCGAACTGCTGTTCGAGTTGCTTGAGTGTTTCCGGCGAAATCTTCGGATTTTGGCTCAAAGTATCCAAGTAATTTCCCGGTGCTAGCTCAATAATTGCAAAACAAAGAGCCGATGCCAAAAATAAGGTTAAAAGTGCCTGCAACATTCGCTTGACAACATAGGTAAATGTCTCGCTACTCAACACAGAATTCAACCTTCGCGAATTTCGATTATATTTAATAGAAGTCATACCATTTTAGATTTGTGAATGATATTAATTCCAGTTGCATCGGAATGATTTAACCTTACTAGAGCGCAGAGAGCGCAGAGGAAGAGAAGAGAGAGATAAATGATTCCGATGCAAACGGAAAATATCTTTTTTGTCAACAGTCAACTGACTAATACTCTACCAAGGTAACAATTGGCACATCCGGCAATTTCTGCCTGCCGCCCAAAGCCTGCAATTCGATCACAAAAGCAAAACCGACAAGCTCGCAGCCAGCTTGCTCCAACAACTTAGCCGTCGCCGCCGCTGTTCCGCCAGTGGCGATTAAATCGTCCACAACCAGCACCCGGCTGCCGGATGCCATCGCGTCTCGGTGCATCTCCAGCCGATCGACACCGTACTCCAACTCGTACTCAGCAAAATAAACTTCTCCTGGCAGTTTTCCCGGCTTGCGGACAGGTATAAACCCCACTCCCATTTTATAAGCCAAAGGCGTGCCAAATATAAACCCCCGCGATTCCATGCCCACCACATAGTCAGCAGACATTTGCGAGCATTTTTCGGCTAAACTGTCAATGGTATAGCTCAGCCCTTGCGGGTTGCACAGCAAAGTTGTAATGTCTCGAAACATGATTCCCGGCTTCGGGAAATCAGGAATGTCGCGAATCAGAGATTTGAGATCCATAAGCTTGTATATCGGCGTTGAGGATAACGAGGCATCAAAAATGGTACAATAATAACGTGAAAAATTTAAAATTTAAAAATAAAAATTAAAACTAATCACTAAGTTAATTTTTATTTTTAAATTGTTTAATTATTGGCGTACTGTGTAAACAAATGTCATAATTCTGTAACAACAGGCTTGAATATCACGATTTGTCACCCTATAATCTAAAGTCAAAAATATAATATCTAAAATCCAATGATCGAGTTGGCAGCACGAGTGGGTGAGGTTCCTCCTTCCATAACCTTGGCGATCGCAGCTAAGGCTAAAGCGATGAAGGCAGAAGGCATAGATGTATGTAGTTTGAGTACGGGAGAACCAGACTTTGATACCCCCGAACACATTAAAGCCGCGGCAAAGCAAGCTTTGGACGCGGGGAAGACTAAGTACGGCCCGGCTGCTGGGGAACCGGAGTTAAAAGCTGCGATCGCCCGCAAACTCCAATCCGAGAACAATCTCAACTATCAACCGGAAAATATCATTGTCACCAACGGCGGCAAGCATTCTCTCTACAATTTGATGATGGCTCTGATCGAGGAGGGAGATGAAGTAATTATTCCTGCTCCCTACTGGCTGAGCTATCCAGAAATGGTCAAACTCGCCAGCGGGAAGCCCGTAATTGTACGGACAGATGCTTCTACGGGATATAAAATTACACCGGAACAACTCAGCCAAGCGATCACTCCCAAAACCAAGTTATTTGTGCTCAATTCGCCTTCTAACCCGACAGGAATGGTGTACACTCCAGCCGAAATTAAAGCGCTGGCCGAGGTAATAGTCGATCGAGATATTTTAGTCGTTTCTGACGAGATTTACGAAAAAATTATATATGACGGCGCCCAACACGTCAGCATCGGTTCCCTGGGCAAAGAAATCTTCGATCGCACGGTGATTAGCAGCGGTTTTGCCAAAGGTTACTCGATGACAGGCTGGCGCATTGGCTATTTAGCCGGGCCGATCGAACTAATCAAGGCCACCAGCACCATTCAAGGTCACAGTACATCCAACGTGTGTACCTTTGCACAGTACGGGGCGATCGCAGCTTTGGAAAGCAGCCAAGAGTCTGTGGAAAAAATGCGTCTAGCTTTTGCCGATCGGCGTAAAGTAATATTTGAATTGCTCGATTCTATCCCCGGAATTAGCTGCATCAAACCAAACGGTGCTTTCTATATGTTTGTCAACATCAGCAAGACTGGAATGACTTCTCTAGAATTTTCCGACGCCTTCTTAGAACAGCAAAAAGTAGCAGTTATTCCCGGGATTGCGTTTGGCGCAGACGACCACATTCGTTTATCTTACGCCACCGATTTAGACACAATTAAAAAAGCCCTAGAAAGGCTCGATAAATTTGTCGGAAGCATCTAAAAATTAGTCATTAGTCATTAGTCATTAGTTATTAGTTATTAGTTATTAGTAGCAAATGACTGTTGACTGTTAGCTGTTAACTGTTAGCTGTTAGTTGTTATTGGGAATTGAGAATTGGAAATTGGGAATTCGTAGCAAGTAACCAATCACCAATCACCAATCACCAATCACCAATAACTACTGACTACTGACTACTGACTACTGACTACTGACTACTGACTACTATCTAAAGCTGTTTCGTCATAATTTCCTTCAGCAAATCCAGCCCCTTCTTCACTCGCCGAGAAACCGTCACCGCACTGATACCCAAGCGCTCCGCCGTTTCCTTCTGAGTCAAATCGTACAGAAAAACAAACTCCAATATCTCGCGAGTCCGTTGTTCCAACATCGCCAAAGCTTGCTGTACGCGAATTCGATCCTCTTGGGCCAACTGAAAACTCCGATACTTGCTATCGGGCACCAATTCTCCAAGACTTGTCGCCCCCTCATCTTCATCCTGCACCGGCGCGTCCAAACTCAGAGGCGATCTGTTGAGATGGGCCAACTTAATTTCTCGCCATTCTTCCACAGAAACCTCAAGCACTGCTGCTACTTCCGCATCCGTAGGTTTGCGGTTGAACTGCACTTGCAAATCCTTAATTGCTGCGACAGATTTGCGTTCCAGGGACAGCCAGTGGCGCGGAACTCGCACTGAAGGGCTTTTGTCTCGCAAGTAGTGTTGAATTTCGCCCCGAATGTAGGGAATTGCAAAGGAACTAAAAGCGTGCCCCTTCGACAGATCGAATCGCTCGATCGCCCTAATTAACCCAATACACCCGACTTGCTGCAAATCGTCGTAGCTTTCACCGCACTGATTGAGCCAGTGGTAAACTTCTTTTCTCACCAGTCCAATATTCAGTTGGACTAACTGATTGCGGACTTCATTCGAGCCAGAATCTTGGTACTGACGCAACAATTGCAAATTTTCGTTTTTTAGCTCGTTCGGATTTGTGGTAGACATAGCGGCATAAGGGTTGGTAGAGCAGAGGACTGATGTTGCTTTAGACCTAGTTTCCAATGTAGCCTAAAAAAAATCATGTTGATTGTGGTGCAATCCTAGCAGTTTCATAACTGTCACACCCGACACATCAGTTGGATTCTGGCAAGGTGCAGCGATTTGACGGGGTTATCCCAAGGTAGAAGACTGAATTTAACCGAGATTTTTTCACACAGGATTATAAACTGAAACCGGTTTGAAACTAATACTTTAACTAATTAAAAATTCTCAATTAATCAATTGCAAGCTTATAACACTCTAATCATAAATTTAGTCATTAGTCAACAGTCTTCAGTTATCTTGCCAAAGACTGTTGGCTAATGAAGGGCGAGCAGCAGCTTTAGGGCAAAAAACTGCTCGAGATCGATCGAAAAAGCCAATTTTACGACACAGAAGGCTCAATGCGAGCGTAAAACAAACCGCGAATTTTCACATCCAAAGCAGGTCTAGCTCCCAAGTCAGTATCAGAAGGCTGGGTGCTCTCAAAAATCCCGCCAATTTCGCCAGTGGTCCTGTTGACTTTAGCAACTTGGAGAGAAATTTTCCCCGCCTTGGTGCGGGTGTCAGCCAGCTTAACATTAGACCGTTTCAGTCGGGAATTGTCAGTAGCCGGAAGCGCTACAGCATTGTCGTAGCCCGTGGCTACCCCGCGAGCTTTAGGATCCAAAAAGCCTGCGCTGCGGTAAGAAGGAACGTTAAATTCCCCCCGCAAATCGGTGGAAGTATTGATCGCAACCACTCCCGACTCGGAACTGGCCACTAGCTCCTTAATAGTGAACAAGAAAGGTACTTGCTCTCCGCCCGGTAACTGAATCGTAATTGCTTGAAAGTCCAAGCCATCCTCTTCTGTAAAAGTCAAAGTCCCATCATTACCAACCTCGAGCTTACCTTGAACTTGGTCAATGCTCGACGTGAACCGCGTCAGCACTTTACCAGGCACAAATTCTGCCTCTTGGCGTTTGTTTGCTGGCTCTTCCTTCACAAAATAAGTTGTGGGCTGCAAACACATACCAGTCAGTTTATAGGTGGCGCCCGCTTCAATCGGGATCGAACCGCGAGAAGTTTCTGTCAAACTAGGGCAGTTATTTGCCAATCCAGTACCTCGGATCTGGTCGTAGGTGAGTAACTCCCCAGTCGCCACGGTTGTATCAGGAGCCGAAGAACAAGCAACCAGCGCACTCATGCAAAATGCTAAAAGTGCAACAATTAAAGCACGGTATTTCATTGCCAACCTCAATCTCCAACATCGGATTATATTAAGAAAAAGCCCTATTTCGAGCAAAATAGAATTGCTCGCGGGCAGGCCCTGCCCGTGCAACCATCCGAAAGCCATCACCGGTTTTGACTCAAAAAGTCGAGCTACTAAGGTGAAATTAAGCTATAACTTAGGATTTCTCAAAATCTTCGGATCGTCGCCCAATACACATGGTACGACGGGTTGTGCTCTTTTCCTGACTTGAGTGGCAAATTAATATTGCCTAGGTCAACCTACTTAAGTTACGTTGCTCCTAGCCCCGAATGCCGATCGCCACTAGCTCGATTAGTCGGTTGACACAAGTGGCCCCGGAAAAACGCTTTGTAGATTTCAAAGGAAGCAGCGGTATGGACAACGGCAAAAATTTAGAGTCAGAAAAGTTGCAGTCTCAACTGCAATCGCTGACAGAGGCGATTCGGACTTTAGCCGAAAGTTGTCAGGGAGACAGCGTGCTGCTTTTAGCTTTGCTGCGGAAACTGGAAGCTTCGCACCAGGAAATTCGGGACGGCTTGTTTCAAGCGTCTTTTCCCGACAACCGCCAGGCACTTTACAAACTGCTCAGGAATATTGAAGCCAATGGCGGCTGGCCTTACATCCAGCGCATGAAACTTCGATCGCTCTTGGGTTACAGCCAACAATTATCTCCCCTAGAAGATTCTCCTGCCGAGTCTGAGAACGACTCGGCCGAGAGTGAGCAAGGCTGGAAATAGTTATGAGTTATGAGTTATGAGTTATGAGTTTGTAAGTTTTACTTTAACTCAAAACTCATAACTGAACTGCCCGATCGCACCTAGAACCCAAAAGGTGTAGGAGGCACGGGTATCGGACTCGGCAGCATCGAAGGCAATATCACCGTCTGGCCAGGCATTGGCAACAGCCCGGGAGCAGCCGTCGGGGCGATCGAACTAATTGACACCATCGAATCAGGCACCGTAACAGTCGGCGCAGTCGGAATCCTCGAAGCAGTCGGAGTTGTCGCCGGAGTCGGAGTTGTCACCGGAGTTGGAGTTGTCGCCGGAGTCGGCCTGGGACTAAACGTGCCGCTCACAGAGATAAAATCATTGGCATCAATCAGCGCCGATGGAGTGTCGATCAAAATTGCTAAAAGCTTGCCGTCGATCGTAATTACAGTATCTCTGAGATTTGCACCATTACCTTGCCGAACTTCCAGTTGACTGAAAGATAAACTGCTCGGCAGTCCAAAGAAATCCTCTGCCTCATTGTAATCAGTAATTAAAACCAAACTTCCCGGGCCCGCTCCCAATCCAAAAACATCACTGCCGCTGCCGCCAGTCAAAGTATCCGAACCCTCACCTCCGATCAGAGAATCATTACCTTCTGCCCCAAATAAATTGTCATTACCGAAACTGCCCAAAATTGTATCGTCACCCAGACCTCCGGCCAAGGAATCATCGCCAAAGCCACCGTCTAGAAGATCATTACCTTTGCCGCCGAACAGAAAATCGTTGCCTTCATCTCCCAGTACCGAGTCGTCGCCCAAATCACCACGAATCGTATCGGAACCGTTGCCCCCAAAAGCCGTATCGTCAGCCTTGCCCCCAAATATTTGGTCGTTGCCGGCCTCACCGAAGAGCGAATCGTTGCCGTCATTGCCGTACAAAGTGTCGTCGCCGTCGGCACCGAGGAAATAGTCGTTGCCGTCACCGCCAAACAGTTGATCCCGGCCGCTACCGCCGTTGAGAGAATCATTCCCGAAATCTCCGTAGAGAAAGTCATCATCACCATTCCCGAACACCGAATCGTCGCCGCCACCCCCGGTGAGGGAGTCGTTGCCAGTACCGCCGGCAATCACGTCAAAGCCCCCGTCGCCCCTAACCAAGTC
>NZ_JADEWV010000473.1 GCF_015207455.1 Microcoleus sp. LEGE 07076 | reverse complement strand
GGCACCGCCCCTACCAAGGGGGGGAGTTTCTTCTCCTGTCTCCCCCCTTACCAAGGGGGGATTAAGGGGGGTTACTTTTGCACCGGCTAGGATTAATGCGGATTTTTCGGGATTGAGAAAGTCGAAGAAGCCGTGACAGGAAAAGTGGGCGATGTCGGCATTTTGCAAGCTGGCAATTTGTTGTTGCAATCCTGCTTTGCTGGCGTTTTGCCGACTCAATATTTCGGCGGGATTGAAGGATTTGGCAATGGCTTCGACTTCGATGTCGGTGAAGTCTAAGTCTTCTGTGGGGTTTTGGATGGCAAAAAATTTGCTGGGTAATGTGTCTTCCGCCGTCAGATTTACCCGCTGAGATAATTGCAATAGCTGGCAACTGGGAGTGTATCTCACGCCGCCTGGGAAAAGTTCGAGAAGACATCCAGTTTCTACGGTTTTGTCGGCTTTTTGTCGGCTGCTGGTGAGGGCGTGTAGGGGGAATAGGTGCAAGTATCGGAAGGGAACTAAGATTAATTTTTGGCAGTTTTCGGGGAGGCGAGAAATTATTTCGTCGATGTGCAGAATCTGGGCTAACTTTTCCAGGCGGCTGTCTAGTTGGTTTTTCCAGTTGTCGTATTTTTCCTCGTCTTTGATGTCATCGAGATATTCCTGTTGTAACTCTTGTAATGCTTGCAAGTCTTGAGAGGAAGATTGCCAGATATCCGGTTGAGGAGAGTCACGGGTGACAATGAAAACTTTAAAGCCGTTGTAGGTAATGTACCATTCTAAAATTGCTTCGTTTTCAGCTAACAGGCTACGAATTTCTGTAAAACTAATCCGCTGTACTTGGCTGGGGAGGCTGTGGGCTTTGTGAAACAATTCTACTAGGTTTCTGGTTTTGCTACGTTCCACGTATTCTAGGGCGGCAGTGGAGTTTTCCATTTGTAGGCAAACTTCTACCATTGAATGATAAAGTTTATTCCATTCTTCAGCCAATTTCTGTCTGTCTGCTTCGCCACCGATAATGATTTCCCTCCGCATTGATTCGACTGTCTCGATGGCCGAGTTAAATGTATTGTAAGCTTCTGGGAGTTGGGCATTTTTCTGGTAGGCAATTCCGAGACTATATAAGGTTGTAGTATGTTCTATCGGAAATGATTCGCGGGTGTAAACTTCCAAGGATGCCTCAAAAGCTGCGATCGCCAATTCCAGATTCTCGGCTTTTTCCCCTCTGATTTTGTAGAGGTAAGCCATCCCCAAATTATTTTGACACCTTGCCCATTCAA
>NZ_JADEWV010000218.1 GCF_015207455.1 Microcoleus sp. LEGE 07076 | reverse complement strand
AGCTTGTATGTTATCAAAATAAGTTGATAAGCTCCCTTGTAAATGTTCGATGGATATTGGTTGAGTCCGATTATTCTGCTTCTGGGATTTTTGGGTTGGCGAAACAGGAGCAAATCCTTTTTTCATTTACTTTTTCTCACCAGTCATCACGAATGATTAAGAAACATTATATAACCACTAATCACTAATGCCAATTCGTATATATTGCCCTTTTTGTCAAGTACAATTTATACCAAATTAGATGAGCTTACCCTGATTTAATGGAAAATTTATATAAAGTGGGAGGGTCATTAAAATTTTTAGCGAAGCCAAGAAATTTTTGTGGCAATGTCAGGTCGAATCCACCCTAAATTTATTTAAAAATTGTCGCAGAAAAACCGCTAAAAACTTTTGCAAGTATCTAGAAAAGCATCGCTCTCGAATTGTTAATTATGAGCAATTATTATCAGACAATATCTGTTCCATAGGCTCGGGCGCGGTGGAATCGACTGTCAAACAAATAGATAGAAGGTTGAAAATCTGCGGAGCTCAATGGTTGAAAAAAAATGTCATAACAAGATGTTAAAACTTCGTTGTGCTGGACGACACGACCTCTTGGCTATTTGAGGCTTTTGCAAAACCGGGATGCTCCCGATGCTTAACTGAGTTCGAGTCGGCGAGCTCCCGGCCATTTTTGCAATTGCTCGTAATTTAGCACTCAATCTTTATCGAGAAGCTGGAGAAACAAATATGGCACAGGCACAACGGCTCGCGGGCTATGGTCTAGACGTTTTGAAGAAGCTGTTTAGAATGAAATAGCCCTGGAAAAATGAGTACCTTAACAACTAAATTACCGACCGATACTTGGGTAGTAGCAACATGGGAAGAATTCATCGCGATGGCAGATGACCCAGCTTACAATAAAGCCAAATGCTACTACCGCAACGGACAAATGAGGATTGAAACTACGTCAGTAGGGCCTAACCTCGCTAGAGACAATGGCAGTATTTTTTTAGGAGTGAGTCTGTTCTGTATTGCGAAAGGTATTTCTCTTAACGGATTGGATAACTGTAGCTACCGGAAAACTGGAGTGCGAGAGTGTCAACCGGATGTATCATACTATATTGGAGAAAGAGCGCAATTAGCACCGAGTGGAACTTCGATCGCAAGTCTTGACGTTACTCCACCGCCAGATTTGGTCATAGAAGTTGCTGACTCAACTTTGGCTGATGATATTGGTGAAAAACGGTTGCTTTATGAAGAGCTGAAAGTGGCTGAATATTGGGTAGTAGATGTGCAGAAATCTGAAATTATTGCCTTTGCGATTATTTCGGATAATGGCAGTCGGCGGATTGTTCAATCTGAAGTTTTACCTGGATTAACTATTGCTTTGTTGCAAGAGGCTTTGCGGGGGAGTCGCACTCAAGATCAAGCGCAGGTAGGTGCTTGGTTGTTGGCTCAATTTCAGCAGTAATTGTATATAGCCTTTCGAGCGTAACATGAGGTGCTAGGAGTGGCCCGCGCCGGCCAAACCGGGCTATCCTCACAAAGCTTGAGAATTCATATAAATAAGCTCACTTTAAAAACCAGAATACTCAGGAGATATCGGTGATAGCTGAACTGGCTATAAAAAAGGCTGTTTTTGACGTTCGCAATTACCCATAAGGAATGAAAAGTTAATAACTTACCATTTTTATTGTTCTTGTGGGATGGGCTCTATAGCCCGTGCAGAAAGGACGGGCTATAGAGCCTATCCCACAATTATGTGTAAATTATTTAATTCACGATCCTAAGCCGTGCCAAACAGGGGTTGCAAACGCGTTTTGGTGACAAGTTACGACAGTAAGTACGGTACACCCTAAAAATCATAAACTAACAGAAGATGTAGTTTGGTCAAAATTGGCATTTTCCTGATAATTTAGCACAGTAAGTACGGAACAACCAATTATTTCTATATTACTGGCAGATCGCCCGCAATTTTCGGATTCGATCTTGCTAGCTGTCGGACAAATAAATATTGTATTTTCAGGGCCCGCTATCAGCCCACCCCACTCATTAGGGTTTTTTTTGACATTCAATTTAAATGCCGCAACAGCTTGCTAGCGGCCTAAGTTAAATTATCAATACTACTGGCAATTTTCCAGAGTCCGATCGCACTTTCATTAAAAAGCAAGTTTTTGAAATAACTCCGCAATCGCCAGAGTAAAGCCAGGGACGATTTCTCCGCCATCTAGGGAGTCCGTAGACTTGAGCAGGCGATCGGGTTCCTCGGCCGATCGATACACCAACACATACTTTTGTTTAGGATGAATTACCCAAACTAAACGCGATCCATTTTCAAAATATTCTACAAGTTTATTGTGAATTTCTTCCACTGTATTGCTAGGAGAAAGGATTTCTACGGCCAGATCCGGCGCACCTTCTAGGAAGCCATCGGGAAGCTCTTCTAGCCCTTGCAGCCGTTCTTTTGCCATGAAGGAAACATCGGGCGATCGCTTGTTTCCCGATTTCATCTTAAAAGCAGTGCTGGAATCGAACATCGCACCTAGCTTTTGAATGTGGACATACCCACCGAGCAAAATCATCAAGATACTGCAAACATAACCGTGTTTTGCACCTGAGTTTCCCATATCAATTAGTTCTCCATTTACAATTTCGTAGCGGTGTCCATCTCGGTTGAGTGCCATAAATTCGGCATCAGTCCAGACTTTTTTCCCCACTGGGGATTCTGCTTGATTTTCTGTCAAGTTTTCCGTTGGCTGTTGAATTAGAGTAGCCATAGCTTTCTCCTAAAATTATATTTCTAGTTAAACACAATCGATTTCAAACTTGCAAAAATCGCCCTTAAAAATTAATCCGGCGGTAGACTTCAGACATTGGAAGTTCTATATTTAAGCTGTGCAGGACGATCGCCCGATCGATCCCATCGTACACTTGCCATTGCCAGCGATCGCTACTTTGGCGATCGAGGTTGTGATATTGCTCAATATATGGTTCCGTTTGACTCACCAGCAAATATTCACAAAAACTAGCAAGAGAGCGATATTTTCTGAACTTTTCACCTCGATCGTAGGCTTCCGTAGAGGGCGAAAGAACCTCGACAATCAGTAAAGGATTGAGAATTTCGTCCGTGCGATCGGCATTGAACTCTGGTTCGCCATCAATTACCAAGACATCGGGGTAAGTTCCGTGATTGAAACTAGGAATCCAAATTCGCAGATCGCCGTTATAGACTTGAAAATTTGTGTCTCGCACAGCCACATTAAGAAAAGTCGTAATGTCTACGGTAATACGGCTGTGAGTGGGGGAACCTCCTGACATAGCGATGATACCTCCGTTACAGTATTCGTGACGATCTTCGGCAGTTTCCTCGATCGCCCGGTATTCATCTGGAGTGAAGCGAGTCTTTGTCGCATCTGAAGTAAGATTTGGCGGGTTGGTTTGAGCAATAGCCACGATCGCACCTCCTAAATAATTAGACCTTAAATAATTATGACCTACAGCTAGATAGTTGTTTCAACCAAGAGGCGATCGCTTTCTGGAGAAATAATATCGGCGATCGCACAATCTCCTGACATCGCGCTATCAAAGTTGAGATTGTTCGCGGCTTTCCTGAACCGCAGTATTTGACTGCTGGCGCTGTGCAATTTTGATTAACATCCTCAATGCGTCATTGACTGCTGCATCATTAGGAAAAGCTCGGGCAATATCGGGGTCTAAAAGCACCAAGTTTGTCCCTGCACGATATCGCTCAACATACTTGCCTCTAACACCTCCTTCCATCCGAGCAAAGTCATACTCAGCAAGTAATTCGTCTTCCATTTCCTTCTCAATATCCTTCTTCATAAAACCTCTGCTCCTGCCGGGTAGCTTTTCTGGCGCTGATGATTCGTACTTTTTCTCCTCGATCGGTGTGTGCAACAATTAAAAGTTGCCCATACCTAGATATACCTATGATAACGTAGCGGCTTTCTCCGATGGAATGCTGAGGTTCGGGAAAAGTTACAGATAGCGGGTCATTAAATACGGTTGCGGCTTCGGGAAAGGAAACACCATGCTTCTCACTGTTTAGTGTCGCTTTGTCTGGATTCCCTTCAAATTCCATAAAGAACTTTCCAGGCTTTTGTCCGATTCTTCTTCACAACCGCTAAATTCTAGCTTTCCTTTTATTTTTAACACTCAACAGCTTGGTAATCGATGTATAATAATGCAAAGCAAAAAGTAGATTGATTCCAAAAAATACCAAAGTTAAAACAAAAGTCAAAAAAGAAGCAAACGACAGCCCAGAAATCATGGTAAACATCGCCAAAACGATCGAGCAAAACCCAAAACCCGAAGCAAAAGAACTTAAAAGCAGCAACTGAACTTTAGACATAGTTTAATTTTTAAATTATCACTACAATGCACTATTGGCAGCCATCAATGAGTGCCAAATAATACTTATTACTATATAGCGGAATTGCTCAGTTCCGCCAAGAGCAGAACGGCTACTTTCTTAAAAAGGTTGGAATTCTAATGAAAAATACAGCCCGCGCTCTTGCCAACTCC
Organism: Microcoleus sp. LEGE 07076; assembly: GCF_015207455.1. Classification (GTDB taxonomy): domain Bacteria; phylum Cyanobacteriota; class Cyanobacteriia; order Cyanobacteriales; family Microcoleaceae; genus Microcoleus. The sequence goes on along the minus strand of NZ_JADEWV010000218.1, from coordinate 4,743 downwards.
TGTTGCCCGAGTTAATATCAATCAAAGGAATGCCCCAGCCCAAGCGAGCATTCCACCTCTGGCCGTACTGCCACCGCAGGCCCAATCCCGCCGATAACAAAGTATTTGTTTCCAAATCCGCCGCCATTCGCCCGCGATTCCAAACATTGCCAACATCCACAAACGGCGTTACCTGCAAAACTCCTTGGTTGTCACTAATCCGCAAAATCGGATAGCGCAACTCGGCAGAAGCAAAAATCCCGCTATCGGCAAGCAAAGCATCCTGACGGTAGCCCCGCACTGTGTCCGGGCCGCCCAAACCAAATTGTTCGATCGGCAACAACTCGCCTCCAGCCAACTGCACGTCCGATCGCACAACCAGCAGCGTCTCGGGAGCCAACAACCGCACGTACTGCAATTGACCCCGCCACGTCAAAAATTGACCGTCAGGCTCGCTGCTGCTCGCGGTAGCGCCAAATGCTGCGACTCCCAGACTGAACTGCGATCGCGCGACCAAGATATCTCTTTCTCCCCTCTGAGTAAAATCCTGAAACAGCCTCAGCGCCGAAACCCGAGTTCTCCCGCGACTATCAGCCCCAGGCGACAGGGGAAAATCTTCTCCCAGCAAAGAGGTATCGCTTTCTCGCCTCCCCGCAGCGATGCCGATCGCAATTTCTGTTCTCGCAGTTTGCACGATCGGCTGGCGATAAGTCAACTCGTAACTGCGGCTCGATGCCTGAATATCCAGCGCCTCAAAAGGTGACTCAACAATATTGCTTCGGCTCCTGCTGGCTTGAAAACTTACCGTACCGTTGCGCGCATTCACCGGCAGCGCGTAACTAAAATCTACAGCGTTGCTGCCCTCAGTATTTGTAAAAATCAAACTCGCACTATCTCCCAAACCCGACAAATTAGCCTCGCGGATTTGTGCCCCGCGCCGCCAACTCCCCACACTCGGAGAGCGAGAATTGTCAGTAAATATCCCCGGTTGGAAAGTTTTTGCCTCTTTGACTCGCACTAAGAGCACATTAAAACCCGCACGAGAACCCGCTTGCAATTCTGCTGAAATATTTTGGACTTGGCCGCTTAGTTGCAGCAGTTGCAGAGCTTCTAGCAAGCGCTGTTGGTTCAGCGGGCCTCGCGTTGCCAGTGCCAAGCGGCTTCTGATGTAGTTAGAATTCAGCCGTCTAGTCCCGACTACATTGATATTTTCTAGCCTGCCTTCTAGCACTAATATTTTCACAACTCCACCCGCGAGCGTTTGTGGCTCGATCAGCGCTCCCGAAGTGATATAACCTTTGCTCAGGTACAGTTCATTGATAGCAGAACGAGCTTGCAGCAGTTCGGCGAAAGTCAGCCGGCGGTTTACAAAGTTTTTGAGTGCAGCGTCTAATTCTTGCTTGCTAAAGACGGTGCTGCCGACTACTTCAAATCGATCGACCCTTACCGTACCCGGAATGTCGGGCAATTCTGCTGGCTGCGTCGGCGCGGGGACTCGTGGCAAAAGCTGTTCTACCGGAGGCAGGGGTGCTGGGGGCGCGGGTTCTTCCAGAGGAGATGGAGTTGGCCCGAGCCGATTGGGAACGGGAAATTCTTGTCTGTTTTCTCCTCGGTTCGGCAATTGAGCGAGAGTTTCTCTGTCTTGAATTTGGGCTTGTGCAGCAAATTCCGCGATGTGGTTTTCTGGCTCTTGAGTGTCTATATCTAATTCTGAACTTGAGTATAAATCAGGAGGCCGATCGCGATCGTCTGCGGTTTCTCGATTAAGTTTTAATTGAGACTGTAAATTATCATTAACAATTGGCGATCGACCCAATGACTCGCCAACTCTTTGAGCTGTCAGCGGTGCGGGGAAAATTGCTGCGATCGAACAACTAACTGCTAATGCCCTGAAAAACTTGATTTTACAAAACCCTCTGGAATATGGCAGAGGCATCACAGTTTATACCTTTTTATATTTTATGTTATGGGAATTGGGAATGGGGAATTGGTAATTGGTAATTGGGAAAAAGGTGATGGTAATGGGTAAGTAGTAATGCCCAATTCCCAATTCCCAATTCCCCATTCCCCATTCCCCATTCCCTATGCACCTTAATGGCATCTCATGTTACTGAGAACAGCTATAGTTATTTACACTTACTAGCTGGTGCTGCAGGCGCAATTGCAAACAATAAAGTCACTTTATCACTTTTTCTTAAGAATTGAGTAGTTAATTGTACATAAATATAATTGACATAAAGCAATTATTGTGTATTGCTAAATTACCGCTCAAAAAAATCGCGCCGCAGTAGATCCCAGGCGCGGATGCATAAAAAATCTTTTGATAAAAATCGACAATTTCGAGCGATGCACCTTGCAAAAAGATCGATCGCAGCAGCAATTTCATAAATCTTCGATCGTCGGTTAGATCGCAATACGCGATTGTTAAGCATGATTGTAGGTTGGGCCCTGGACACAAACCCTGCGGTTCACTTCGTTCAACTGACAAAAGAGCACCATTCGTGTGGAAGCTCTTAAAAACCGGGTTTCTGAAAGAGAGATATAGGTTGTGATGCGGTTTTTGCGGTCAGAAACCCGGTTTTTGCCACAGGTGCAAGATATCAGTTCAACCCAACCTACATACACTGTTTGTGAAAAAAGCTCCGACTTCCCCAAGCTAGCGCTGTAGGTAGGCGGAGCATTCTATCAAAGCTGCCATTGGAGAAATAGGTGAATTTTGATAGAGATTACTACATTTTGTTGAGCTGCGATCGCAATTCTTCCAGCTCAGCGTCAATCACCGGACTCGACTCGGATGTAGTATTAGCAGTAGCAGCAGTTTTACCCGCTGCGGGCAATTGACCTTGAGACACAGAACCTCCAGTCAGTTGAGCTTTCATCTGAGCCAACTCGTCGTCAACATCGCCGCCGCTTTCGAGCAAGCGGAACTGTTCCTCTAAATTGCTGCCGCCGGCCGCCAGTTCTGCTGATGCTCCCGCGCGAGCTTCTATCTGCAAAACTTTTTCTTCCATCCGATCGAAAGCTGCCATTGAACTGCCAGTATTCAGGGTGCCAATGGTGTTGTTAAGCTGTTCCTGGGCCTTAGCTGCGGATATTCTGGCCTTGAGCATATCCTTCTTAGTTTTGGCTTCGGAAATCTTGCTCTCCAAACCGATCAAGTTGCGCTTGAGGCTTTCTACTTGACCCGATTGCTGTTCCAAACTACTTTTCAGGGTAGCCGCCGTTTCTGCGTGAGACTTTTTGCGTACCAGGGCTTCGCGGGCCAAAGTCTCATCTCCTTTTTGCAGGGCTAGCGCTGCGCGCTGCTGCCATTGGTTAGACTGAGATTCAGCTTGATTGTACTGAGTCTGGGTGCGCTTTTGAGTGGCGATCGCGCTGGCAACGGCCTGACGCAACTGCACCAAGTCTTCCTGCATGTCCGTCACGGACTGTTCTAAAATCTTTTCCGGGTCTTCAGCTTTGTTGACCATATCGTTAAGATTGGCTCTGACGACTCGGCTAATGCGATCGAATAATCCCATAATGCTATTGTTCCTGTGAGGTGTACGAAGTTGGCGGCAAGCAGGCTTGATAGCGTTAGCCCGCTTTGAGTGAAACTTATTTGGTCAAATGTTTAGCGCGATCGAGCCTTTGGCAATTTTTGCAAACATATAAATACAGTTTAAAGCGATCGAGTCAGCGGTGCAGACAAGCTGATTAATGCACCTACCTATTGAGTTTAACTTCGATCCGGGAATTCCCCAACACGCTTGCGGGCTATCTCTAGTTCGGCTGTGGAGAAGTTTTTGCCGTCGGGACTATTGTTCTGCTAGTTCTGGTTCAGGATGCGGGCGGCTCGCCCGATCGCAATTGGGGCGTATTATTGCCTGGAAGCATTTGTGCTTTCATCGCCGCCAACTCGTCATCGACATCGCCTGCAGATTCGAGAGACAGAAACTGCTTTTCTAAATCATTAGTTCCGAGTTCTGCGATGGCCTCGGAGCGAGCTTCTAGCTGCACCACTTTCTCTTCCATCCGTTCAAACGCGCTCAAAGCACTGCCGGTACTGAGATTCCCCATCATTTCTTGCAGCCTTTCGGAGGCTTTTGCCGATCGAGCTCGGGCAATGTACATATCTTTTTTAGATTTTGCCTCAGAAATTTTACTTTCGAGCGAGCGCATATTTTCTTTAAGTTGAGTCACAACAGCGTTTTGCTGTCCCAAACTAGCTTTCATCGCCGTTGCCGTTTCTTGATAAGATTTTTTTCGCGTCAGAGCTTCCCGCGCCAAATTTTCCTCGCCTTTTTGCAAAGCTAGCTGCGCTCGCTGGTACCATTCTGCCGCTGTCGATTCAGCTTGCGAGCATTGGCGTTCAGTGCGTTTTTGAGCGGCAATCGCCCCTGCTACAGCTTGTCTGAGCTGTATTAAATCTTCCTGCATATCCATTACAGCTTGTTCCAGAATTTTTTCTGGATCTTCTGCCGCCCCGACCAAACTATTAATATTGGCTCGAATCACTCGCCAAATGCGATCGAATAATCCCATGAGCTCCGTCTCCCGATTTTATGAAATTTTAGATTTAGGAATGGGAATTGACAATTTAAAAACCAATTTTGTGTTAGACAAAACATTGATTACCGTCTAGGTTTGTCTAACAATTTAGTTAAAGTTTTTCACCCTTCACCTAATTTAGGGCTGATAGTATTGCACCTTCACCCCTTTAGCTTCGAGTTCTTTTACCAAACGTTCTGCTGAGGCAGCATCGTTCAAAGCCCCCATTTGGAT
>NZ_JADEWV010000217.1 GCF_015207455.1 Microcoleus sp. LEGE 07076 | reverse complement strand
AACCAGATGATTGCCAATCTCCGGGAGACAACGCATAAAAATACTGAGCAAGATTGGCTGAAAACAAACCTAGCTAAGTTCACTAGAATGCTGCAAGGTCAGAGGGATTTAGAAACTGTTTGTAAACTAATTTTATCGGAATTGACACCGCTGGTTTCTGCTCAGCACGGGGTATTCTTCATGATGGAATCTGTCGAACACGATCCGTTTCTAAAACTGTTGAGTACCTACGCATACCGGGAACGAAAACAGTTAGGTAATAGATTCAATTTAGGCGAAGGTTTGGTAGGACAGTGCGCTCTGGAGAAAGAACGAATACTGTTAACAGAAGTACCGGAAAACTATGTTAAAATTTGCTCGGGACTGGGAGAAGCTACGCCGCTAAATATCGTGGTTTTACCCGTTTTGTTTGAGGGACAAGTGACGGCGGTAATCGAGTTGGCTTCGTTCCGCAGGTTCAGCGAAGTTCATTTGACATTTCTCGACCAACTTACAGAAAGTATCGCCATTGTTTTAAATACAATTGCGGCGAGTATGCGGACGGAAGAGTTGTTGAAACAGTCGCAGTCTTTGGCAGAAGAGTTGCAAACTCAGCAAAAGGAATTAACGGAAACTAACAAGCGTCTCGAACAACAAGCGCAGTCACTCCGCGCTTCTGAAGAACTGTTGAAGAATCAGCAGGAAGAGTTGCAACAAACGAATGAAGAACTAGAAGAGCAAGCTGAATTGCTAGCGCTGCAAAATAAGGAAGTTGAGCGAAAAAACCGAGATATCGAACAGGCGAGGGCTTTGTTGGAAGAAAGAGCCGAACAGTTGGCTTTGACTTCTAAGTATAAGTCGGAGTTTTTGGCAAATATGTCTCACGAGTTGCGAACTCCGCTGAATTCGCTGTTGATTTTGGCTCGATTGCTTTCTGAGAATCCTGATGGCAATTTGACTCTTAAGCAAGTTGAATACACGCGCACTATTTACTCGGCGGGAACGGATTTGTTAGGGCTGATTAATGACATCTTGGATCTCGCTAAGATTGAATCAGGTACGATGTCAGTGGAAATTGAGCAAGTGTTGTTTGGGGACTTGCGAGATCATTTGGATCGAACTTTCCGCCAAATTGCTCAGGATAAGAAGTTGAGTTTTCAAATAGAGCTTGAGGCTGGGTTGCCAAAAGGTCTCTATACTGATGCTAAACGGCTGCAACAAGTTTTGAAGAATCTTCTCTCTAATGCTTTTAAGTTTACAGAACGGGGTGAGGTGAAATTGTGTGTGGAAGTGGCGCGGGAAGGGTGGAGTTTAGAGATTGAAAGTTTAACGACTTCTGCTACTGTTTTGGCTTTCTATGTCAGCGATACGGGGATTGGGATTTCTGCTGAAAAACACAGGGTTATTTTTGAGGCTTTTCAACAAGCTGATGGTAGCACTAGCCGCAAATATGGGGGTACGGGTTTGGGTTTGTCAATTAGTAGAGAAATTGCTAATTTGTTGGGGGGAGAAATTAAGTTGACGAGTCGCCCTGGTGAAGGTAGTAAATTCACGCTTTATCTGCCGCAAACTTACCAAGAGTCGCGCATAATGAATGATAATGAAGTGGGAATAAGCCAGGAAATGGCGCAATTGCCGCCTGCTATTTCTGCGCCGCTTCCTTCGCCGAATTTCCAGTTGCCGTTAGCGCCTTATCCGTCGCCTTCAATATCTGATGACCGAGAAAATATTGAGAGTGGCGATCGCATCCTTTTGATTGTGGAGGATGATGTCAATTTTGCTCGTATTCTGTTGGATATGGCGCAGGAACAGGGTTTTAAGGGTTTGGTTGCTTTGCGGAGCGATATCGGTTTGGCGATGGCGCGTGAGTTCAAGCCCACTGCGATTATGTTGGATTTAAATTTGCCTGTGATGGATGGCTGGACTGTGCTCGATCGCCTGAAGCACGACCCAACTACGCGCCACATTCCGGTTCACATTGTATCGGTTGAAGACGGGCGGCAGCGCAGTTTGCAGTTAGGGGCGATCGCCTACTTACAAAAGCCTGTCAGTCATGAGGCATTGAGCAAAGCTTTGACTGATATTAGGGGTTTTGTGGAGCGACCAGTGAAAAATTTGCTAGTTGTCGAAGACAACGAAACGCAACGTCTTAGCATTGTGGATTTAATCGGTAATCACGATGTTTTAACGACGGCTGTGGGTAGCGGTGCTGAGGCGCTAGAAACTTTGAAATCAGGGCATTTTGACTGCATCGTACTCGATTTGGGACTGCCAGATATGACTGGTTTTGAACTGATCGAGCTGATTAAGCAAGAGGCTACTTTGAAAAGTCTGCCGATTATTATTTATACGGGCAAAGAGTTGACGAGAGCGGAAGAAACTAAACTCAAGCGGATGGCGGAAACAATAATTGTTAAAGATGTGCGATCGCCCGAACGCCTGTTGGATGAAACTGCTTTATTTTTGCACCGAGTTCAAGCAAATTTGCCCCAAGCGAAGCGCCAAATGCTAGAGCAATTGTATCAAACAGATTCGACGCTCGCGGGCAAAAAAGTCTTGATTGTTGACGACGACGTGCGGAATATCTTTGCCCTCACGAGTATGCTGGAGCGCCATCTAATGCAAATTGTGTTTGCTGAAAACGGCAGAGAGGGTATTGCTCAATTGCAAAATACGCCTGACATAAATATTGTGTTGATGGATGTGATGATGCCGGAGATGGACGGTTACGAAACAATGGAAGCAATTCGTAAGATGCCTCAATTCGCTTCGCTGCCAATGATTGCTCTTACTGCTAAAGCTATGAAGGGCGATCGGGAAAAATGTATCGAAGCTGGGGCATCTGACTACATTACCAAACCTGTGGACACGGAACAGTTGCTCTCGCTGCTGCGTGTTTGGCTTTATCGATAATGGAAGTCATCAGTCATTAGTCATCAGTCATTAGTCATCAGTCATCAGTCATCAGTCATCAGTCATTGTGGACTGTGGGCTGTAAACTGTAGGCTGTGGACTGATGACAAATCACAAATTAATCACTAATAACTAATAACTAATGACTAAGGACTAAGGACTAAGGACTAAGGACTAAGGACTAAGGACTAAGGACTAAGGACTAATGACTAATGACTAAGGACTAATTACTAATGCCCGAAACCCATGAACTTGAAACTATCGAAATTAAACTCCTACTAGAGGGAATATTTCGCTATTACGGATTTGATTTTCGTAATTATGCTCTTGCCTCTATCAAGCGCCGCATTTGGAACACTGTTCGCTCGGAAGGGCTCACCAATGTCTCTGCACTTCAGGAAAAGATCCTACACAATCCTGCCTGCCTAGAGCGTTTTTTGGTGGATGTTTCTGTAAATGTAACTACGATGTTTCGCGATCCTAAATTTTACATTAGTTTCCGAAAAAAAGTGGTGCCGATGCTGCGTACTTATCCTTTTCTTCGGATTTGGCACGCTGGATGTTCAACGGGAGAAGAAGTATATTCTATGGCAATTTTGCTGCAAGAAGAAGGGCTTTATGACCGCTGTCGGATTTACGCTACTGACATGAACGAATTAGTGTTAAAAACAGCCAAGGCTGGTATATTTCCTTTGAAACAAATGCAAGAATATACGCAGCTCTACCACCAAGCAGGGGGCAAAAAAGCGTTTTCTGAGTATTACACTGCTGCTTATGAAAATGCTATTTTTGTCTCTTCACTTAAAGATAATATTGTCTTTGCTCACCACAACCTAGCAACGGATACTTCTTTTAATGAGTTTAATGTGATTTTGTGCCGCAATGTGCTGATTTATTTCAATTCACAGCTCCAAGAGCGGGTACACAAGCTTTTTTATGAGAGCCTGGGAATGTTTGGAGTTTTAGGATTAGGACATCAGGAGTCTCTGACTTTTACACCTTATGAAAAACAATATGAGGCAGTTGAAAGAAGTGATAAAATCTACCGAAAGATTAAATAAAAACAATTTTGAGATAGTGGTTGTTGGCACGTCTTTGGGAGGGCTAGATGCTCTGAGTGTCCTGCTGGCAGATTTGCCACAAAGCTTTCCTTTGCCTGTAGTTATTGTCCAACACCGCCATAGGAGTTCTCCGAGTAGGCTTACTGATTTTTTACAGCGGCAAAGCTGTCTCCAAATCACGGAGGCACAAGACAAAGAGCCGATCGCGCCGGGACGGGTTTACTTAGCTCCTGCTAACTATCACTTGCTTGTAGAATCGCCTTGTGAGTGGCACAAGAGCGTGCCTGAAAACTACTTGAGAGGGGGGGGGAGTGCTGCTGTGGAGCCAACGGACAATTCAAATTCCCCAATCCTCTGTCGCGGAAGTTTTACATTTGCAGTATCAACTGAGGCTCCTGTCTGCCACGCGCGGCCTTCTATTGACGTGCTGTTTGAGTCTGCTGCTGATGCCTTTGGGGAGCGCGCTATTGGCATAATTTTAACGGGAGCTAGTTGTGATGGCAGTGCAGGGCTGGCAAAAATTAAAGCTCAGGGAGGATTGACATTTGTGGAGGAACCGATTTCTGCTTTATGCGGGACAATGCCGGCCTGTGCGATCGCAAATGTTGAAGTAGACTGGATTTTACCCCTCTCTAAAATTGCTCCCTGTTTGGTCAATTTACTAACAATTAAAAATTAACAAATTTATGAATGTGCAGCCCTCCGATCGAGTAAATGTCCTCATAGTTGACGACCGCTCAGAAAATTTGGTGGCTCTGGAAGCTATTTTGAACAAGCCGTATTACAACTTAGTCAAAGCAAATTCTGGCGCGGAGGCTCTGAGGTCTCTGCTTAATGAAGATTTTGCGGTGATTTTGTTGGATGTGCAGATGCCGGGAATGGATGGATTTGAGACGGCAACAATGATTCGCTCTAGAGATCGATCGCGCTCGACTCCGATTATTTTTATCACGGCATTCAGCAGCAATGACACCCACGTGTTTAAAGGTTATTCTCTGGGGGCGGTGGATTACCTGTTCAAACCCTTGGAACCGGAAATATTGACCTCGAAGGTGCAGGTATTTGTGGAATTGTTCCAAAAAACTGCCGAGGTGAAGCGGCAAGCAACACAGTTAGCTGCGGTTAACACTGAACTAAGTAAAAGTGAGGAGCGGTTTCGCAGTTTGTGTGCTTGTTCGCCCCTGGGAATTTACTTAGCTGACGTTGCAGGCCGCTGTACTTACATGAATCCCCGCTGTCAAGCGATTTGTGGGTTGATTTTGGAGGAAAGTTTGGTGTCAGTTTGGCAGCGGTCAGTTCATCCTGAAGACCGCGAGCGGGTTGTAGCAGATTGGTTAGCTTGGATTAAAGAAGGTCAGGAATATTCGAGTGAGTTTCGATTAGCCGATCGCGAAACTGTGCGTTGGATTAACTTGCAGTCGTCGCCAATGTTTTCGGATTTGGGAAAACTGATCGGTCACGTTGGGACTGTTAGAGATGTCACTGACCGCAAGCAAGCAGAGGAAGAACGCGGCAGACTGATCCGCGAACAAGTAGCGCGGCAAGAAGCTGAGATAGCTAACCAAATGAAGGATGAATTTATAGCTATTCTTTCCCACGAACTCCGTACTCCTTTAAATGCGATTCTAGGGTGGTCTAGGCTGCTTCAGGCCAAGAAGTTTGATGAAACAACTATTTATAAAGCCCTAGAAATTATAGAGCGCAATGCTAAATCTCAAGCGCAACTTATTGAAGATATTTTAGATATTTCGCGGATTCTGCGCGGAAAATTAGCCTTCAATTTGTATCCGATCGAGTTGAAAGATGTGATTGAAATGGCAATTGATTCTCTGCGACCACTGGCTGAGGCAAAATCAATTGCGATCGAATTTAAAGGTAGCTCAGATGTTGGTAAAGTTATCGGCGATAGCGATCGCTTGCAACAAGTAGTATGGAATTTGCTTTCAAATGCGATTAAGTTTACTCCTGACGGCGGTAAAGTAGATGTGGGGTTGGAGTTGGTTGGGGATGAAGTCCAAATTCAGGTAATTGATAGCGGAATTGGTATTTCTCCTGATTTTCTGCCTTATGTTTTCGATCGCTTCCGCCAAGCCGATAGCAGCACGACTAGATCCTACGGGGGTTTGGGGCTGGGATTGGCGATCGTCAGTCACTTGGTGGAACAGCACGGCGGTAAGGTTAGGGCAGAGAATAATACGGGGGAGGGTGCGAAATTTACGGTTTCTCTGCCATTTGCTCCGAATCCCGAGCCAGGTGCAGGGGATGATTGCTTTGAACTAAATCAGGCGGCAGAGGTTCTGCCAACTCTTGCTAATTTGCAATTGCTGGTGGTGGATGATGACGATGACACGCGGGAGTTTTTGATTGCTTTGCTCGAACAGGAAGGAGCTGTGGTGCGATCGGCGGCATCGGCGGCCGGAGCTCTAGCTGCACTGGAGAATTTTTGGCCGGATGTGCTGCTGAGCGACATTGGAATGCCGGAAGCAGACGGCTGTGAGTTGATCGCGCGGGTGAGAGAAATGGAAGTGCTGCGGGATCGAAAGATGCCTGCGATCGCCCTGACGGCTTACGCGAGAGAGTCCGAGCGCCGACAAGCCCTGGAAGCTGGTTTCCAGATGCACTTATCTAAACCTGTTCAGGTAACTGAGTTAATTGCAGGAATTGCTAACCTCGCTGGAATTCTCATAAATCCACTGAGGCTAAAAACTGTTGAATCATTCAATTTAGGAGGTGAGAGATCGGAGGCTCCAAGGGACTCGGCGGTGGAAACCGCGTCTTTGCAAACGAAGTCTGCCTCCGCAGAGCAGCGAGATCGATGAGCTATGAGAATCAGGGGCGGCGCCACTTGTTGAGATAAGCTTCGCCAATCCCAGCCACAGCCTGCATTTGACCTAGCTGTTCCCGTAAAGCTTTGATTGTTCTGAGCTGTTCTTGAGACTGTTGCTGCAAAGCGTCGTAATTTCGATGTTTTGCCTGACTCTGGCTCAATTCCTGTTCTAGATATGGCAACTTTGTCAGTTGAACTTGGAAGTTGCCGATCGCACTTGACATTTCTGCTAACTTGTGCTGCAAATTTTCGTAACTCGACTTCGACACGGCTTGCTGCAATTGCTGTTCGAGATTTTGCTTGGAGGTAGCTAATTGTTCCTGCAAAGATGCGATCGAGCTTTCCCTTTCGCTCAACTGCTGCTCGAGAGCTTCGTAACTCGACTTGGCGACTGTTTCCTGCAATTGCTGTTCGAGATTTTGCTTTTGGGTAGCCAATTGCTCCAGCAAAGATGCGATCGAGCTTTCCCGTTCGCTCAACTGCTGTTGCAAACTGGCGACTGTTTCCTGCAATTGCTGTTCGAGATTTTGCTTTTGGGTAGCCCATTGCTCTTGCAAAGATGCGATCGAACTTTCCCGTTCGCTCAACTGCTGCTGCAAACTTTCGTAACTTTCTTGCAGTGGATTTGGCTGTACGCTTACCTTGGGCGATAGAGTTTCTGCCGTTACAGCCTTATTAATTGTGCTTTCTTGGGCTGTTTCCCCTGGCAACTCAGCGGTATCGACCGCACTTTTTTCACCTTTTTTCCAAGTTACAGTAACTTCACTTTTGTCCTTAGAAATATCCAGAGCGCCTTGTGCCAAGCGTTCTAGCAGTTCCGACCTTGATATTCCGAGCTTTCGAGCGATCGTATTCAATCTATCGGCACTCGAAGGAGTCAGCGAAAGTCCAACTTTGACTTTGCTTTCTGAATTTGAACTAACTACATTGCGATTTTTTTTGACCATTGGCATTTTCCTCATGCCAATCTACACTTATTAGTATAGTGGCTGAAACTTCTCTTACAATTAATTTTTGTTACTTACCAATTGTGGCAGCTTGTGGCACTTTTCGTTCCAAATCGAACAAAAAGCCATGAATGTACTCTTCCGTCCATTCCTCGCCGTAGAACCGTTTAAACATTCCCCGCGCTGGGTCTTTTGCGGCACGGTACCGCAGATAGCGCAGTTGATCTTGTAAAATATTATCTAACTTTGTGCTATCTGTCACGGGTTCGGCGCGATCGACCAAATCCAAATAAGCGGTGAGATAGTCTTTGAATGCTGCAAAAACCCGAGTTTCCACAACCTCGGTTTCCTTGGGGCGAGTCCACAGAAACGCCGGCGAGAAAAACTGTTTGGCTTCCTCTGGGAAATCGCCACCCCAAGGGAGGTGCGGTTGATGAGTTTGAAAAATTTGTTCGATCGGCGCAGTATTGTAAAACTTCATTGAGTTTATAAGCAATTATAAACAATAATGGTATTCTATAGTTGTGAGTGTTGAACAAGGAATACGCATAGCCCAAAAAACGCAAGTCTCAAATGCAGCTAGCAGAAAGGCATATCATTAAATCAACGGAACCTCGTTTTAGCGAAATTGACCAACTAGCTTTCAAGTCCAAAAACCTCTACAATGCCGCCAATTACGTCATTCGTCAGAACTTTATTTACGGATGGGGCTATGTCAATTACAACGAAATGAACCGATTGATGAAGTCTCACGAAGCATATAAGGCAATGCCTGCTAAAGTAAGTCAGCAAATCTTGATGGTGCTAGACAAGAATTGGAAATCGTTTTTTGAAGCCGTTAAAGCTTACAAAGTTGATTCTTCAAAATTCACGGGTCGCCCAAAATTGCCAAAGTACAAAGATAAAGTTAAAGGGCGAAACCTTCTCGTCTACACGATTCAAGCAATTAGCAGCAAACAGTTGAATAAAGGAATCATTAAACTTTCGGGTACAGAACTTTCAATTAAAACCCAAGTCAATCCCCACCAGATTTGTCAAGTTAGACTGGTTCCGAAATGTGATTCCTACGTAATTGAGGTAATTTATGATGAACCGGAGTCCACCCTTGGCAACGCTAATTCAGTAGCTAGTATTGATTTAGGACTGGATAATTTAGTGGCGTTAACTTCAAATCAACCGGGATTTATCCCTTTGTTGATTAACGGGCGACCATTGAAATCGATTAACCAGTTTTATAACAAGCGCAAAGCGCAATTACAATCCCAATTGAAAGGGTGTCGCAAAACTTCGCCCCGCATTCAGCTCTTAACTCGCTGTCGCCATCAAAAAGTTGATAATTACTTACATCATGCTAGCCGTCTAATTATTAACCTTTTGCTCACCAAGCAGATTGGGACGCTAGTAATTGGCAAGAACGCGCAGTGGAAAACAGAAATCGAGTTAGGGAAGAAAAACAATCAAAACTTTGTTAGTATTCCTCACTCTCGATTAATTGAAATGTTGGAGTACAAAGCTCGGTTGGCGGGAATCACAGTAATTGTGCAGGAAGAATCCTACACATCCCGCTCCAGTTTTTTAGGTTTAGACCCAATTCCTGTTTATGG
>NZ_JADEWV010000216.1 GCF_015207455.1 Microcoleus sp. LEGE 07076 | reverse complement strand
CTAAGAGGGCGGGTACTCTTGGCACCGCCCCTACCAACTACCAACTGCCAACTACCAACTAATCGCCCAAGCACCAAGAAATAGCCAGCAAAATTAAGGTCAGGCTCAGCCAATTAGGGAGGGCGGGCCAGCCGGATAGACCTATGGGGAACAATATCAAAACCTCTGTCAATAGCGAACCGGCCGTCAACAGCAAAGCCAGCAGTATCAAATTGATCATCTTGAGAGCGTATAATTTTGGGCTTGAGTATAGCGCCTGTGGCAGAACTCGGAGCGGCACGAGCCAGGGCGATCGCACAGATATTGTTCTGATAAACATAAGGAACAAAATCCAGGATGTTTTGAACTAATTACAAAAAATTGTTCGCGATTGAGAGATTCAGATGCTTGGGGCTCGGATAGAGAAATTATGAGTTGTGATTGTAAGTTGTGACAAGGAGTATTGCCATGTTATTAAATCCAGGAACCCATTTCAAAAATAGTGCGTTCTTAGCTGCGATCGCCACGATCGCCACCCTACCAGTTTTAGCAGAAACAGCCAATTTTGGTACATTAAACTTATCGCGAGGTTTTTTGCCCGCAACAGCAATATTGAGAGGTTCCACAGGCGGATCGTACTCTCTATCTGCCATTGCCAACGCCGATCGCCACAAAAACAAATGTTTGGGTTTTGCCACTCCTACTCCCGACCACATCATAACCTTGCAGCAAAACTTTTCAAAACTCACAATCCAAGTCAACAGCGGAGGCCAGGACACAACCTTACTCGTACAAGGTCTCGGTAACGGCGTTCGCTGCGGAGACGATACAGGTCAGAATAAAGATGCCAGCATTGTTGATACAGACTGGCAAGCAGGCTCTTACAGAATTTGGGTCGGCACTCTCGAACCCGGAGTCAAGTCTAACTATACAATCTCAGTACAGGAATAGAACGCAGCGACGCTGTAGGATGGGGACGCTAAAATATTCTACATCCTCAAATTCTTCTCCCGATCGCCCGATCGCCCGATCGCTAATATCATGTCCGTTCGATTAGATTGGTTCGTAGCGCCGACTTAAGTCCGCGCTACGAACCGTTGGTGTTGTGACAATCGACCGAACACGATCTAACTTCCCTCGTCCAGTAAAATTGTAAAATTGAAAGTGGCGTGTTTAACCAAAATTGGAAACTCCGAAAGTGCTAAAGACCCTTAGAGCTGACTTCAGTATAATTTTCGACCGCGACCCTGCCGCTCGCAACTGGCTGGAAGTTTTGTTTTGTTACCCTGGTCTTCAGGCCCTAGTGCTGCACCGCCTCGCACACTGGCTTTATTTACTGGGACTTCCCTTCATCCCCCGCTTCATTTCCCACATTGCTCGCTTTTTGACCGGAATAGAAATTCACCCAGGGGCAACGATCGGCAAAAGCGTGTTCATCGACCACGGTATGGGGGTTGTAATCGGCGAAACAGCGATCATCGGCGATTTTGCCCTAATTTACCAAGGTGTCACCCTCGGCGGCACAGGCAAAGAAAGCGGCAAGCGTCACCCTACCGTCGGCGAAAATGTAGTTGTCGGTGCCGGGGCCAAGGTACTCGGAAATCTGCTAATTGGCAACAACGTTCGCATCGGTGCAGGTTCCGTAGTCCTCCGCGACGTACCCTCAGACTGCACGGTGGTAGGGATTCCCGGCCGCATCGTATATCGATCGGGAGTGCGCGTCAACCCCCTAGAACACGGCAGTTTGCCAGATTCCGAAGCTGTGGTAATTCGCTCTTTGCTCGATCGCATCGAATCCCTCGAACAGCAAGTACAAAGTTTGCTCCCTCAACCATCTGTCTCCTTAACTTCTGTTCCCAATTCCCACAATTTCCACTCAGTATCAGAAGCTTTCAAACAACCCAGCAATGTAGCCATAGCTGAAAAAAACCAGCCAATTACAACCCCTAGCTGCAAATTAAAAGATAAAGCAATTCAAGAATTTTTCGACGGCACCGGCATCTAAAATTTGAATTGGGAATTGGGAATTGGGAATTGGGAATTGGGAATTGGGAATTGTTGACTGTTAACTGTTAACTGTTAACTACTGCCAACTGCCAACTGCCAACTGACTACTGACTACTGACTAATAACTTCTTTTTTACGGATTGACCGATCGCACAAACCAATTTCCCTCCCCGTCGCGCCCGTAAAGCGATCGGTTCTGCGGTTCCCCCCGCAACTCCAAAAAATCCACCGTTTCCGGTTCCAACAACAGCAAACAAAAATTCGGCAGCGGCTCGAGCGCATCTGGGGAAGCACAATCAAAAGCACCAGCCGCCGCCTTATCTTCCCCCGGCGGCGGCCAAGCAAACTGAGATCGAGCCGCCTCAGAAAGCTCCTGCCAAGCTGTGCGGCGCGACGAGTACAACTCTGAATCTCGATCGTCATTTCCCACCAAAATCAGTTGTCCAGCAATCCGAAATTGTTCCCGAGTCTTCGGGAAATACCAGCAAATCTCCCCCCAAGGATAGAGGTTAATTTCCTCTACCTTTTGACTGCGAATATCAGTAATAAATTTCAACCGATTAGTATCTCCTAAAAAGCCTCTAAACACCACAGTGCGGTTAGCCGGACGCCCGTCAGTGCCAACAGTTGCTAATTGCAAGTAGCGGGCAAAAGCAAGACTGCGGTTGCGGTGGAGAGCTCGGGCTAAGGGATCTCGCCAAAGTGCTAAAGTCATAATTAATACCCTATCATATTAGTCATCAGTCATTAGTCATCAGTCATCAGTCATTAGTAGCGTGCTGGCGCGCACACCTTATCCAATTCCCAATTCCCAATTCCCAATTCCCAATTCCCAATTCCCAATGACTGCTGACTAATGACTCTTCTTTCTGCTATTGGTGATTTTATGTCAAATCCACTCTCAAAACTCAAAACTATTGAAACTCCCCACAGCGGCTACCATTGGGACGGCAGTTCCCGGCGCTTTTTTGAAGGCTGGTACTACCGAATAACATTACCCATTCACGGACAATCCTTTGCCTTCATGTATTCAATCGAAGACCCCAGAGGCAGTCAACCCTACAGCGGCGGTGCAGCCCAAATTCTCGGCCCCAAAGATAGCTATTTGTGCCGCACCTTCCCCGATGTAAATAAGTTTTGGGCGCACCGAGAAAGTTTGGGTTTCGGACATTGGGGCAAGACAGACTTACAAATTAAACCCGAATATTTAGAACCCCAAGTATTCGACAGCCACGTCGAAGAAGGCTATCAAGCTACCGCTACTTTGAATCAAGGTTATCTGCACGACCCCGGAAGCGGGAGTCACTGTTTTTGGCAGTACGAAATTAAACCAGTTTACGGCTGGGGCAACTCTGAAGAACTCCAGAAATCCACGGCGGGAATGTTATCTTTTCTGCCCGTATTTGAACCGGGATGGCAAATTTTAATGGCTCACGGTTTAGCTACTGGCTGGATAGATTGGAACGGCCAATGCTACGAATTTAAAGATGCTCCCGCTTACAGCGAAAAAAACTGGGGCGGTGCTTTTCCGCAAAAGTGGTTTTGGATTAATTGCAATTGTTTTCAAGGCGAAAGCGATTTAGCTTTAACTGCTGGCGGCGGCAAGCGGGGCGTTCTCTGGTGGATGGAATCGGTGGCAATGATTTGTCTGCATTACAGAGGCAAATTCTACGAGTTTGTGCCTTGGAATTCCCAAGTTACTTGGAATATTGAACCTTGGGGAAGCTGGAAAATGCAGGCTAGAAACAGTCAGTTTGAAGTTGAGTTAATTGGCACTGCAAGTTCTCAAGGTACTTACGTGCGAACTCCTACAGAAAAAGGCATGGCTTTTTGCTGCCGGGATACGACGCACGGCGAATTGCGCTTGCAACTGCGAGAGTTGTTGGGGGGAAATGTTGCAAAAAATGGCCAGCAGCGTTATAGAATTATTTTAGAAGCTCAAAGTTCTTTGTCGGGTTTGGAAGTTGGTGGCGGGCCTTGGGAGCAAGTTTGGCGATCGAATTAAGTCAGTAGTCATTAGTCATTAGTCATTAGTCATTAGTTAACAGTTAACAGTTCACTTTGATATTCATTAGCCACAAACAGTAGAAATTTCGCGCCTCTACAGAATTTTAAGTAGACTCTAGCGGAGCCATTGTCAGTCCAGCACGGCTCAATTGCATATGATAAAGTTCTGCTTGCTCTTGCGGGCCAACCCAGACGGTGGCCTGGCCTTCGGTGTGGATTTGGTTGGCGAGTTTCCAAGCTTGATCGCTCGTCATCCCTGGAATGTATTTCGTCAAACATTCCACGACGTGCTCGAACGTGTTGAAATCGTCGTTGAGGACTATTACCCGATAGTTGGGATAAGGTTTGCGGGTAACTTGACTCGATCGAACGGGTGCTATGGTTGGTGAAGAGGTCATCGCGCGAACAGCCACTAAAACTACAAAATTCTTAAAATAGTTACCTTTTCGACTATAACACAATTTCAGAAAATTTTTAGCACTGCTCGGCAGGGCGATCGGGTTCGCCATCTCTCAACAAGGAATTGCATTCCTCTCTACCGAGACGAATGCAACTCCTCAAACCCCTATGCTACTAAGCCGCAGCCAAATTTGCTGCTGCGAAATCCCAGTTAGCCAAATTATCCAAGAAATTAGTAATGTAGTCGGGACGGCGGTTTTGGAAATCCAAATAATAAGCGTGTTCCCACACATCCAAAGTCAGCAACGGGGTTTGGCCGTGTGCTACCGGAGTGTCGGCGTTCGCAGTTTTGGTAACTTTCAAAGTACCGTTGTCCAAAACCAGCCAAGCCCAGCCGCTGCCGAACTGAGTTGTCGCAGCAGTCTTGAATTCTTCCTTGAATTTGTCGAAGCTGCCAAAGTCGGCGTTTATTTTCTCAGCTAAAGCTCCTGTCGGAGTGCCGCCACCGTCTGGTTTGAGCGAATTCCAAAAGAAATTGTGGTTCCAAACTTGACCTGCATTGTTGAAAATGCCTGATTTAGACGGGTCTTTAGCAGATGCCTTGACAATTTCTTCAAGGGATTTGTCCGCCATTTCCGTCCCTTCAATCATTTTGTTGAGGTTGGTCACGTAAGCAGCGTGGTGCTTGTCGTGGTGAAACGAAAACGTGTTGGCCGACATATGATCTGACTCTAGGGCGTCAGCGGCGAATGGTAATGCTGCAAGTGTAAATGCCATTGTGTTCAATCCTCTCTGGGTAGCTTTTGTTTTTGGGTTGACTTTCCGGCTTTTCTATAATTGGAGCCTAAAGTCCCTAGCTTGAGTTGATCAAGCTGTCGTAAATAATTCTTTACACTTTTCATATTTTATCTCAGTTGCAGCATTTTCGGATTTTGAATTCTGGTTTTCACAAAATCTCCTAATACCATGTTTGTGTCAGCACAAATATTGCCAAAATGTCAAGCCACCTGCGCGATAAATAAAACCTTGTGTAAATTTGTCAACAAAGGAAAGTTTGATGATGGTTATAAATAAATTAAACCTATTTTTGGTCAAAGATCGGCTCGATTTAACTTAAGCTGTAAGCAGGTCAAACAGATTGCAGGAGCTGTCAATGGAAAACCGTTCAAACCAGACAAGTAACCCCCCGCAGTGGTTGAATCTGAAACTAATAGTCAGCGGCCTCGAAACTGTTCAAGATTTAATTGTAATTTCTTTGTGTATCGGTTTGTTCTGTTTTATGGTCATAGAACTGCGAGAAATGTTTTTCTCGCTGTTGCCTCCTCTGGATTTTCAGCAAGTGACGGCAGATATTCTATTTTTATTGGTTTTGGTGGAATTATTTCGGCTGTTAATTATTTATTTGCAAGAGCAGCGCGTTTCGATCGGTGTGGCTGTGGAAGTTTGTATTGTATCAGTTTTGCGAGAAGTTATCGTGCGGGGAGTGCTGGAAACTCCCTGGGTTCAAATATTATCAACAGGAGCATTTTTGCTCGTTTTGGGAGCGCTGTTGATAGTTAGAGTTTGGTTGCCACCAACCTTCGAGGGAATTGACCCAGAACGCCGTCTTTCGAGCAGAAAGAAGAAGCTGTCAGAGTCTGAATCTTCTGCCGATGCTGTGGCAGTCAATAGCAAGTTTAATGCTCATTGAGTACGGCCCACAGGCGATTTGAGATTGAAGATTTGAGATTTGGTATTCTACAGATGCTCGCGTTACCAGCCATTTTTTTCGGTAAAATTAACACGATAACGTTCGATATAGAGAAATGCAAGTCCTTGGAAAATGCAGGGACTTGCATTTCTGTGGCTCGAACCTAATCGATTGCGGTTGGGCGATCGCACGTATTACCCTTGAGCCTGCAATTCGCCTAAACGAGCTAACACTTCTTGCGAGTGAATCGTTGGGTTAACCTTAACAAAAGTTTCCCGCAAAATGCCTTCAGGGTCAATAATAAAACTGTGCCGTGCCGAGATAAAACTCATCCAAGAACCGTAAGCTTTACTCACATTGCCGTCCGTATCGGCTAACAGCGGAAATTTCAAACCTTCAGAATCGCAAAATTCTGCGTGGGAGTTGACATCATCAGCGCTGATGCCGATAATTTGAGTGTTCTTTGCCAAGTATTTCGGCAAATCTTGCTGGAATCGACGCGCTTCGATCGTACAACCCGATGTAAAATCTTTGGGATAGAAATAGACTACCAACCACTTACCGCGATAATCGGACAGCGACACTTGTCCCTCGCCACTGTTTGTCGGCAAACTAAAATCCGGTGCGGCTTGATTCACTGCCGGCAACTTGCCGCCGAGAGCAAAGGCAGGGGGGGCAAAATTAAAAGTCAAAAAGACTAGACAAATTGCCAATAAAGTGCTAAGAAACTTGCGGCGGGAAATCATAAATTCACAACTAGAACTGTACTTAACACAAGTTTACAGTTTTCTGATTAAATGGGTAGGGGCAATTCGCGGATTGCTGCTCAAACCCAAGTCCGGCCTTAGCAACCCTTTGATGATTCGGCGGTTGAAACCGCAATTATACAAAGGATGTCCGCCTCTGCGGACTAAAAAATAAAGGGGGCACTCTACTCGGATTTGGTATCAAAAGCCAAAGATAACTCACTCAAATCACAATTTACTTATGAGCGCTGCACTTCCGTTAACAGACAAAGCTATTGTAGTCCAGGTAATTAACGGTCAACCCGTTGCGATCGAAGTAGACGGCACTAATGCGCCGATTACCGCTGGCAATTTTGTTGATTTAGTTGAACGGGGTATCTACGATGGGGTGATGTTTCACCGAGTTGTGCGCCAGCCCGATCCTTTTGTGGTGCAAGGAGGCGATCCGCGCAGCAAAGATACTACAATTCCAGCAAGTCAATTGGGAACTGGTAATTTTATCGATCCGGATACGAATCAGGGGCGTTTTATTCCTTTGGAAATCAAGCCGCAAGGGGCGGCGCAACCTGTTTACAACCAAGTTGTCACCCAGGCGCCGCAGTTGCAGCACACTGTAGGGGCTGTGGCAATGGCTCGTGCTACTGCTTTGAATTCGGCTTCTTCGCAGTTTTATTTTGCTTTGAATACTTTGCCGTTTTTGGATGGCAATTATGCTGTTTTTGGCAAGGTTATTCAAGGTTTTGAAACGGTGAATGCGGTGCAGCAGGGCGATCGCATTTCTAGCGCCAAAGTCGTTGGAGGAATTGTACCGAGTCGGGTTTCTAGCATTATTAACGATGTTAGTTTCCTCAACAATTTAATTAATAGTACCAATTTCGTAAATCTATCTTTGCGAGCGCTCAGATTGCCTGATGCCCCGAACAACTATCAAGTCACTTCGCAAGACTCTCAGCAAAACCCCAGCGGTGTACTGGGAGGTAGCGGAAACGATCGCATTGTGGGTTCAGCGATTGATGATGCAATTAACGGCAGCCAAGGCAATGATACCGTCACGGGGGAAGCAGGCGACGACTTTTTACGAGGCGGTAAAGGTAACGACTCGATTAGCGGCGGTGTTGGCAGCGATATTATCAACGGAAATCTCGGCGACGATACTGTCACTGGCGATGCGGGTAACGACTTTTTGAGAGGCGGTAAAGAGAATGATGTTCTAATTGGTGGCGATGGCAATGATGTTTTGATGGGAGATTTAGGCAACGATACTCTTACCGGCGGCGCTGGTGCAGATAATTTTGTTTTAATCGCAGGTAATGGAGAAACAGATACAATTACTGATTTTATCTCGGCCCAGGGCGATCGCATTGGCATTGGTGGTAGCAGTTTGTCTAACCTGGCATTTACTCAATCTGGAAGCAACACTTTAATTCAATTTGGCGGGGCTACTTTGGCAGTTGTTCAAAATGCCGCTCCGGCTGCGGTTCAAAATGCTGCTTTTGCAATTGATTTTTCTAGTATTTCCCGTCCCAATGACTTGCCTGTCGGCGACGCTGCCTTCAGAATAGGCTAACTTTAATTATAGGTGTAGGGTGCGCCACAAGCACCTTACCAATTCCCAATTCCCAATTCCCATTCCCCCATTCCCCCATTCCCCCATGACTGCTGACTAATACCGCAGCTTTTTTATTTTAGAAACTGCGTCTTGGTAATAATCCATTCTCCCCTGCTGATTGAAGAGTCCTGCTGCCTTCTGAAAATCCTCAAATGCTCCCTGAACTTCTCTCAATTTGTATCTAGTGACTCCTCGGTTGAAATAAGCTTTAGCAAAATTGCGATCGAGACGAATTGCTGACTCAAAATCAGCTAGTGCTGCCAGGGAATTTTCCATTTGCAGGCGGATAGCGCCTCGGTTAAAGTAATCTTGGGTTAAATTGGGGTTGAGCATTAGTGCGGAGTTGTAATCGGCGATCGCCGCAGTATAATCTTTTAAACGAGTCAGCATAAACCCCCGATTGCTGTAATACTTGGCTCGGTAAGGATTGAGTGCGATCGCAGTAGTTATATCTTCGAGAGCAGACTGTTTGTAACCTAATTTGTAGCGGGCAACACCGCGATCGTTGTAAGCTGGCGCGAATTGCGGATTGAGGTTAATTGCGGCAGTGAAATTTTTAATCGCGCCGTGCAAGTCTTGTCGTTCGAGATTTTTTAAACCCCGAGTATAAAATTTTTTAGTGGTAAACTTTAAAATTGCCTGTTGTCGGGCTTGGGCTTGCTCGCCGGAAAATACTTTGCTTGCAACATTAGAGAATCGCAAAGATTCGATCGACTGGAGAATAGTTGTGACAACTAATTGACTGGGGGGAAGGGGCATAGTAGGCATCGGAGGGCTGGGGTTTAACTGTATGCTCTGATTTTCCTCTATATTTGAGCTACTGACAGTGATATCCGTACTCTTGGGAAGGTGATAAGTTGGATGAGATTTGGTGATGCTCGGGCATAGACTTGTGTG
>NZ_JADEWV010000018.1 GCF_015207455.1 Microcoleus sp. LEGE 07076 | reverse complement strand
CACCCGGAGTTGGAGTCGGAGTTTGTCCACCCGGAGTTGGAGTCGGAGTTTGTCCACCCGGAGTTGGAGTCGGAGTTTGTCCACCCGGAGTTGGAGTCGGAGTTTGTCCACACGGAGTTGGAGTCGGAGTTTGTCCACCCGGAGTTGGAGTCGGAGTTTGTCCACCCGGAGTTGGAGTCGGAGTTTGTCCACCCGGAGTTGGAGTCGGAGTTTGTCCACCCGGAGTTGGAGTCGGAGTTTGTCCACCCGGAGTTGGAGTCGGTATTGGTATTGTCTGCGCCAGGACGGCGGTGGTGACAGTGGCCCTGGCCTCGGAACCGTTGTTGTTGGTCAGTTCAGGGTCAAAAGTGGTGGATCTGCTTCTAGAGGTATTGGTGATGCTGCCCGTTTCTGGCATGACTAATGTTACCTCGCGGTTGGTGTTGCTGCCGCTAGCCAAGCTGGGAACTGTTGGGAAGGTGACAACCCCTGTCAGTGGGTCGTAAACGCCGTTATCGGATGGCGTGACTTCTGTTAAACCGGGAATGATGCTGTCTGTAATCACTACGTTTTCAGCAGCATTCGGCCCATTGTTGGAGGTAACGATCGTATATGTCACCGAACTGCCTGCTGCTGCCGATTGGAGACCGGACTTATACGTAATCAGGTCGGCGCCGGCAGCACCGATCGTCGTAGTGACTTGCCCCCCGGGCTGACCGGGCGCTGCGACTGTCGAGCCGTTGTTGTTGGTCAGGTCGGGGTCTGTAGTGTCCGATACGCTCGAAACAACGTTGAGGATGCTCGTCACCGTAGGTGGCGGTACAAAGCTGATGGTGCGGGTCTGGTTGCTGCCGCTGGCTAAAGTCGCGATCGCCGGGAAATCGACCGTCCCTGTGGTTGCGTTGTAGGTTCCGCCACCGGACACCACAACTCCTGTCAAGCCGGGAATCAGGTCGTCGGTAATGACTACGTTGGTCGCGGTACTCGGGCCGTTGTTGCTAGTAGTAATTGTATAAGTGAGCGTCTCCCCGGCGCGGATGGTGGCCGGAGCAGTCTTTTGGGTGATAATATCGGCGGCTGCACCGATCGTCGTAATGACTTGCCCCCCCGACCCACCGGGCGCTGCGACGATTGAGCCGTTGTTGTTGGTCAGGTCGGGGTCTGTAGTGTCCGATCGGCTCGAAACAACGTTGAGGATGCTCGTCACCGTAGGTGGCGGTACAAAGCTGATGGTGCGGGTCTGGTTGCTGCCGCTGGCTAAAGTCGCGATCGCCGGGAAATCGACCGTCCCTGTGGTTGCGTTGTAGGTTCCGCCACCGGACACCACAACTCCTGTCAAGCCGGGAATCAGGTCGTCGGTAATGACTACGTTGGTCGCGGTACTCGGGCCGTTGTTGCTAGTAGTAATTGTATAAGTGAGCGTCTCCCCGGCGCGGATGGTGGCCGGGGCAGTCTTTTGGGTGATAATATCGGCCCTGGGACTGACGCTGGTGGACACGGTGGCGTTGGGGTTGGTACCGTTGTTGTTGTTGGGAGTCAAGTCGGGAGTGATCGAGCTACTTCTGGCAGTGTTGCTGATGGAAGTTGCTGTCAGCGGTACTGTGAAGCCGATCGTCCGGTTGACTGTCCCAGCGCTGGCGATCGCCACGGGTGGGAAGGTGACAATGCCCGTCGCTGAATCGTAAACGCCGCCGTTAGATGCCGTGACTCCCGTTAACCCGGGAACGATGCTGTCTGTGATGGTTACGGATTCTGCGGGACTAGGACCTAAGTTGATCGTGGCGATGCTGTAGCTGACCGAGCCGCCGGGGACAGCAGTGGTAGAGCCGGTTTTGGTGGTTGCCAGATCGGCGTTGGGCGTAATAGTTGTCGTAACACTAGAGTTAGTGGGAGTTCCCTCTTTGTTGGTGGTGGAGCCGTTGTTGTTGCTGGCGATCGGGTCGGGAGTGGTCGATCGGCTCCGAGCCGTGTTGCTGATGGCGCTAAGGCTGGCTGGAGCAACGAAACTGACCGTGCGGGGCGCAGTCTCCCCGTTTGCCAGCGTCGCCACGGGTGGAAAGGAGACAATGCCTGTTTGTGCGTTATAGCTCCCGCCGTTGGAAAAGCTGACTCCTGTTAAACCGGGAACAATGCTGTCAGTGATGGTCACGTTGGTGGCTGGGTCGGGCCCCCTATTAGTCGTGTTCAGCGTGTAGGTGATGGTTGACCCGGCCGGAGCAGTCAAAGGGCCGCTTTTGGTAGTAACTACATCCGCGATCGTACCGGTAATTGTGGTAAAGACTACACCAGGCCCATCGACTTGCCCCGGCGGGTATATACCGCTGTTGTTGCTGAGGTCGGGGTCGAAATTCGAGCTGGTGCTGAATGCAACGTTGGAAAAACTGCTGCTGCTGGTTAAAGTGGACGGCACATTAACTGTCACGCTGTAAGTGACAGTCTCGCCCGGATTGAGAACCGGAATTAACGGCCATCTGACAGACTTCGTTTGGTTCTGGTAAATGCCGTTATTGGAGACGTTGATAACTGTTGGCGGCTGTCCGCCAGGACTGAGCAGCTCAAATGGTATTTCGTCTTGAATCAAGACATCTGTAGCGGGCGCTGGCCCTTTGTTGACGGTAGTAATCGTGTAGGTAATGCTGCTCCCGGCCTTGACGAACTCCGGGCCAGTCTTGATCGTGCTCACGTCAGCCGAGATAGTCGGAGGATTCACCGTCTCGACTACCACGTTTTGAAGTTCGTGAATGTTGCTAGAACTTCCTGTGGAACTGCCAAAACCAAATTTGAAATTTCGCGGTACTGGGCCGTTGGCGGTTGCCAAGTTGTCGATGTCGATCAGTGTAGTTTCGTAGATGCCGTCAAAGTTTTCATCGAAGGCAACAGTCAGGCGATTGGGTTCTACCGGATCGTTAGATGGATTCAGCGTCACTTGAATGGCTCTTCTGGCTTGATCCCGATTGTTCGTGAAGGTATTGCTGAAGTTAAAAGTGTTGTTAGGAGGGTTGGTAAATTGAATCGCCGTAGGAATGTTATCGATGCCGAAGGGAACTATCGCATTTGTTAAAAACGGATAGTTGTTGGCTTCCCTGCCTCTGAGCGTTACTGAGTCAGGTCTGAAATCGCCAAGAGAGGAGTTGGGAATTGGAGCCGGCGCCGGGCCTGTCCGCCCTTCTGCGTTTCTTGAAAAATTGCCGTACTCGTCAAGTCCAATACCTAGATAACCTCCGAGAATACCGCTGGTAGCACCATTGTCTTGCGGAGCGTAGCCCAGAGAACCGCCATAACCTCCTGGCCTGGTTGGGCTGGCGCTGCCGTCAATCAAGAAGAAACCCAGGCCGTCCGCAGGCTGAGCGGCAATACGACTGTCGGGGGTCGTATCAGTAGGTATCACGCTTGAACCGTAGGAATAAATATCAAACTTAACTCTGATACCGTCGGTTGAAGGAATGGGGTTGTTGTAGATAACGAAGGCTTCCCGAAAGTTTTCTGCTGGAGTTAGTTGCAGAGCCCCCTCTCCCGGAGCCCGCCCGCCAAAAGCCGGAAGTATGCCGGATACGCTGCCTCCGGTAATGCCGGGGATAGGTTGAGCGACTGCTGCCACTGTGCTGGTGGGATCGAAGAGCGCACCGCCTGTTCCCCCGTAAATCCAAGGCCCCCTAACTGTGGCGTTCTTGAAAGTTTCGTTAACTAATGTGCCGAGCGTGTAGCTGTATGCTTCGAGCACTGCTTTTTCAATGGCGATACTCGCCTCGATTTCCCCTGTCGAAAATTCTAATTCCCAGTCGCCGCCTAGTGCCGCGCTTCCTGTCAAGTTGTCGGAAGCTGCAATATCTGCACCAGTAATTGCGTTCAGCCGCCGCACGAAGGCTGCGCCGCTTTCGCCCGCTGCGACGCTGCAACCGCATAACAAGATATTTCCTTTTTGGCTGAGGGCTTTTCCCCACTGCTGCAACAAATGGCTGTAGGTTTCTATGTTGTCGCTGTTGAGGGCGATCGACCCCAGTTGCACTTGGGCTTCTCGACCGTGAGAAATTATTTGCAGGCTGTCTAAATTGCTGCAATTAGCCAGAATTCTGGTAATTTGCTCGACTCCATCCTGCGTCGAGTCGAGTAGAAATACTTCTGTACCTGCTGTTGCTCCGCTCGCCAAGCTGCCGTATTTTTCTACTCTGGCATCAAGGAAAAGCACATTTTTTACACTCGGGTGGCTGACCCGTTCTGTTGCTGGCAAAAATTCTCTGCGGGAGTCCCCAATTCCTACGCCGCCATCAATTTGTGGGGAAGGCAAACACCTGCCTGCATTTACTTGGGGTATTTTTTTTTGAGGATTAGTTGCTGTTGTTCGGGAGTTTTCGCCAGTCATGCTTGGGGCTGTATCACCTATTTTTGGGCTAGGGATAATTGGTTTGTTGCAGATGCTTTGCATGGTAAAATGACCTCAATAATTGTTGTAATATCCTCGCTTGAAGATGATATTTATCACCAGAAGAAAGGGTTTAATTGCAGAGTTAGAGGCTCTGCTGCTTGAGTGCGTTCGAGAGCTGCCGGCGGATTTTACTCAGCACAAAGCTGCGCTATCTTGCTCTTTGATAGCATTGCAAATATTGCCAGTGTGGCTGAATATTGGAAATTGAAATGCCAAGAATCAATCTATCTATGGGATGATCTTTTGCCTTCGGCTTTCTGTAAGCAAGGGTATTGTTTTACATACAAACCTCTTACATCCGGCAGCAGACAATAACAGGAATTATCAAAAATTTATTTGATCAGGTTTCTGTCGATCGTCCAATGGACTTGGTTTTCCGAGAAATTTCACTGCACCATTTTTGAACTTACAAACCGGGCTAGACAGACAAAAAGACTTGCTTGCAACCCTCACTCCCGGTAAAAAACCCGGTTTCTTAGGTTTTGGTGTGCCAGCTGTGTAAGCGATCGCTACCAGAATTTAATTAAAGATGGGATTGCTACGGAGCGATCGCCCGGACATAATTGGGCGGGGAGTGTCCAAAACCTGTGATTCAACTGAAATATACATACCCTGTGTCGGCGAGTTGTCTTAAAAATTTATGAGTTGCAGTCTAAAGACAACTATTAGGGTTTGAGACTGCGTTTCTGTGTGCAAAAACAGATTGGTATAGCCCACAAGCCAATTCTCAAACCGTCAACTTAAAGTCTTCTAGCGAGCTTTTATTTGAGTTGACATACTCACCGCCCTTTCATGTGCGGTGATGCTTGAGGGTTCATCGGGATGTGCTATCTACATAGTCTTACTTTCGGGGGTTTGTCAGTTTAAAGCCTCCCAATGCTAAGATGGCGACTTTTAACTCAAACTTCCGGGTTTGATTTAACCATTGACCATTTGGCTCTCTCTAAGAAGAGCTCCGATTGAGAGTGCTGTTTCAACGTGTCTTGAGCGAGCGAGATCCTTTGAGGATCGGAATATTCTCACACAAAGCCCTCCTAAAAGGAGGGGGCTTGTATCCCATTTTTTCGGTCAATGCTCCTGACAATTGTTTGTGCACACTTTTTCATGATGTTTGGGAGAAATCGAGTTGCAGATGCGATCGTCAGCTAATTGCGATTGTTATTCGCTAATTTTTTTAACCGCAGGAGTTGCGTCTAGGAGACTAAAAACCGGATTTGTTCCTATAGTTCTGGCAACCCAACTCAGATTTATTCTCTAAACCTGGTTTCTGATCGCAAGTCCTCAATTAGAAACACACCGATCGCAGTATGCCAGTTATCACAACTTTAACCCAGCAATACTGCTCGATTAAATTTTAATTGCTGAGTTTTGGCAGAGCTTGTCCTGAAGTAAGATACAGCAACAATCCTTACACGTAAGTACATACTAACTTATGAATTACTGCATCAGCAAATATGCGTAGATACCAGCCCCAATACAACCTATATCTTTTCACCGCAAACGTCAAGAGTTCTGGCTTGGTAGTACCGACAATCAAGACAATGCCCGACAGGATTGACCGCACAGCGGATGTAATTAGAGCGGGCGTTATACTCGCAAGTAATATCGCCGATCAGATAACCGAGGCCTTCTACGTAGGTGCGATCGACCGTTGCGGGTTGATTTGGCAAGGGTCTGTTTGCTACAGCCAGCCTGGCCGCTGCAATTCTATCTCGGGCTTGGCTCTCGGCAGAGCGCATCACCCACAAAGACAGCAGGGACGGAGCTAAACCTATGAAAATAATCAGGAGAACAGTTAGCACATTTAGTGAGCTGATATAGATAATATTTCTTTTAATTTAGGCGATCGGCAACATAAAATCATCTGCCGAAAGACGGTGTTAAATCAGGAAAGTTCCCGGACAAGTCTCAAACTGCGTCGCTTCTGTATTAACCGTTTGCTGGTGGAGGTTTGATCGTTCGGACTCTAGTCCTCATAACGTTTGCTGGTGGCGGTTGCTGTTGGCGCCGATGAGGGGATTTATTGAGAGGTTTGTAGTGAGGAGTTTAGTCCTCATAAATATCTGAGGACTCTAGTCCCCACTACAAACCCGCTTTTTGTCAAAAACCAAAAGAGTTAAACCTGAGCCACATCCGTCGCTAAATCCATTATCGAACCCGCGCGCTCCACCTTCGCAACCTCCAACAAAGTTTTCAGAACCGAATCGGGATTCAAACTAATCGAATCAATTCCCAATTCAACTAAGAAGCGAGCAAATTCAGGATAATCGCTGGGCGCTTGACCGCAAATTCCAATCTTGCGATCGTACTTTTTGGCGGCTCGGATGGCAATTTCTATCATCCGCTTGACAGCTTCATTTCGTTCGTCAAAGATGTGGGCGACTAAAGCAGAATCTCGGTCTAATCCTAATGTTAGCTGAGTTAAATCGTTGGAGCCGATCGAGAATCCGTCAAAAACCCGAGCAAATTCGTCAGCAAATATGACATTGCTGGGCAATTCGCACATCACATAAACTTGCAAGCCATTTTCGCCCTTAACTAAACCGTGTTTTGCCATCTCGGCCAACACTTTTCGCCCTTCATCAGGGGTGCGGCAAAACGGAATCATCGGAATCACATTTGTCAAGCCCATTTCGTCCCGAACTCGCTTCAATGCAAGGCATTCCAAAGCGTAAGCTTCGCGGTAATTCGGGTCGTAATAGCGAGCAGCACCGCGCCACCCCAGCATGGGGTTTTCTTCTTTGGGTTCAAACTGCCGCCCTCCCAAAAGATTGGCGTATTCGTTGCTTTTGAAGTCGCTCATCCGCACGATGACTGGATTTGGATAAAATGCTGCGGCAATTGTGGCAATGCCGTGGGCTAATTTGTCGGTGAAGAAATCGGGTTTGCGATCGTAAAAGGCTGTGAGTTTGGCAATTCGACGCTTCACAGATTCGTCTGCCAATTCGTCAAAGTGAATCAGTGCCAGGGGGTGGGTTTTGATGTGGTTGGCGATGATGAATTCCAGCCGCGCTAACCCTACGCCGTCGCAAGGAATTGCTGACAAACCAAAGGCTTCTTCTGGGTTGCCGACATTCATTAAGATTTGAGTGCGGGTGCGGGGCAAATTGTCGATCGCACTTTCTTGTATTTCAAACGGAAGCAAACCGGAATAAACTTTGCCTTCGTCTCCTTCGGCACAAGAAACAGTGATTTCTTGATTGTTTTCCAAGACTTTAGTAGCGTCGCCGGTGCCGACAATGGCGGGAATTCCCATTTCCCGGGCAATGATCGCAGCGTGGCAAGTGCGGCCTCCGGAATTGGTGACGATGGCGCTGGCTTTTTTCATGATCGGTTCCCAATCCGGGTCAGTTTTGTTGGTAACAAGAACTTCTCCAGCTTCAAATTCGGCGATTTTGTGAGAGTCTAAAATTATATGGGCTTTGCCTTGTCCGATCGCTTCGCCCACGGCGCGTCCAGTTGCCAAAACCGGGCTGGAACCTTGCAATTTGTAGTTCCGCAAAACTGTAGCGGATTTTTGTGATTGTACTGTTTCGGGCCGCGCTTGGACGACGAAGAGTTCGCCGGTATTGCCGTCTTTTGCCCACTCGATGTCCATCGGCGTGTAGGTGTCGCGGACTTGGGAGTAGTGTTCTTCTATTTGTACTGCCCAATGTGCTAGTTGCAGAATTTCGTCGTCGGTAATGGCATATTTGCCGCGTTCTTTTGGGGCTACGGAGACGTTTTTGGTGAATTTGGAACCGCCGAGATCGTACACCATTTTGATGTCTTTTGTGCCGAGGCGTTTGTCGAGAATTGGGCGAAAACCTTGTTTTAATGTGGGTTTAAAAACGAGGTATTCGTCGGGGTTTACGGCTCCTTGAACGATGTTTTCTCCTAATCCGTAGGCGGCGGTAACTAATACGGCATTTTTGAAACCGGTTTCGGTGTCGATGCTGAACATGACGCCGGAGGATGCTAAGTCCGATCGCACCATTTTCTGCACGCCGACTGATAAAGCGACTTCTAAGTGGTCGAAACCTCGGAGTTGGCGGTAAGAAATTGCTCTGTCGGTGAATGTGGAGGCGAAGCATTTGTGGCAGCATTCGAGGACGCTGGTGCAGCCGTGAACGTTGAGGTAGGTTTCTTGCTGTCCGGCGAAACTGGCGTCTGGTAAGTCTTCGGCGGTGGCTGATGAACGTACTGCTACGTCGGTACCTTCGCCTTCGCGATCGCACAATTTTTGGTAAGCATCTGCGATCGCCGCTTGCAGTTGTGCCGGAAACGGTGTATTCAAAATCAATGCCCGCGCTTGCTTGCCTTTTTGTCGCAGGTTCTGCACATCTTCTACATCTAAATCGGCAAAAATTTTACGCAATTTTGCTTCTAAACCCGCCGCAGAGATGAAGTAGCGGTAAGCGCGTGCTGTAGTTGCAAATCCGTTGGGGACGCTGACTCCTTTGGGGGTTAACTGTTGAATCATTTCGCCCAATGAAGCATTTTTACCACCTACTAATGGGATGTCGCCGATGCCGACTTCATCAAACCACAATATTAAGGCTTCTTCTTTGGGAAGTAAAACTTGTTTTGGTTGAACTGCTAATTTTTCTAGCATTGCTTTTTCCTCTCAACTCGATCTCTATTCGGTCATTCAATTTGAAATTTGACTTTTTAGATTGAATAATTGACTCTAGTGATGAATCTGCGAGCTTGAACCTCAGTCTAAACTTTTGAGCTGCTGGCGACTTGTGTCGGGAGCTTGTCTGCGTTTTTTTCAAGGTGCGAAGGACAGCAAACAAAGGACTGTGAATTATTTGATGTATTTTTGTTGCGAAAACATCGGTTGTTTTTCGATGTTGTATTGGGCTAGTTTTTGATTATCTCTACTTCAATAATATCACTTTTTTCCTAGATGGCAAGAGTCGGGGTAAAACTTTATTTGATTGCAAAAAGTAAAGAAATGGCGGTGGGTAATTTATGTAAGCTATTATAAAAAAAACTGGTAAACCGATGAATGTCGAAGATAGTTGGCACCGCTTTTTTGGCGCCGGCGTCCGGCGGTGCGGGGATACCGTTGGGATTGTGGGGGTAGCTCGATCGAAAGGCAAGAAAGGGTGGGTTTCGATCGCGCGATCGGCCCCCTGTGAGCCGATCGCCCAAGAAACACAACACCAAGCAGCTTTATTTAACTAACCAAGGTTTTCACAACCGCAAAGTTTTTATTTCTGATCAGCTTAACCTAGTGAGAACGCAAACACAGTCGTTTGAGACCATTGTAGTTGTTAAACTAGAGATATTTCAATTTTTAGCGGCATTTTTAATTGGCATTTAATTATTTGTATGCTATAATAGTTAGCTCTACTACCTTATGACAAATAACAAGGTATATGATATCAGTTTTGAACTCAACCGGAAAGCAAAACGGCTTTAAAGTTCTCTTGGTAGAAGACAATCAAGCC
Organism: Microcoleus sp. LEGE 07076; assembly: GCF_015207455.1. Classification (GTDB taxonomy): domain Bacteria; phylum Cyanobacteriota; class Cyanobacteriia; order Cyanobacteriales; family Microcoleaceae; genus Microcoleus. The sequence goes on along the minus strand of NZ_JADEWV010000018.1, from coordinate 40,097 downwards.
GAAGCCGAGCTGATCGAAGAATTATTATTAGAAACAACTGTCAGCCAACTTGAACCCCAAAGGCTGTCAGTAAGCTGTACAGATCGTCTCAGCAAAGCGCAGCAAATTTTGAGTGGGGAACATTTTGATGTGATTTTATTAGATTTGTCGCTGCCCGACAGCCAAGACTTAAGTTCAATTGCCAAGATACAAGAATACAGCATCAATACTCCGATCGTCGTATTGACTGGCCGTAACGATGAAGAACTAGCGGTGAAGTCAATCCAAGCAGGAGCTCAGGATTATCTAGTCAAGCGAAAAATCGACAGCGAAGTATTAAGGAGATCTCTCCGCTACGCGGTAGAGCGACAGCACAACCAAGAAGCTTTACAAAAAAGTGAAGAAAAATATCGCTCGGTAGTCGAAAATTCCCTCGTCGGAATTGCAATTATTGCTCCTCCAATTTTGCCTGATGAAGTCGAAAAATGTCAGTGGCTGGAAGTTAACGATGCTTTGTGCAATTTGTTGGGATACGACCGCCAAGAACTGCTGCATGGAGATTGGGAACGGTGGAGTATTCCTGAAGATTGGCAAGCCAGTTTAGAGCAGTTAAATAAAATTTTTGCTGGGGAGAGCGAGGGATATGTTTTAGATAAAAGATGGCGCAGAAAAGACGGAAAAATAGTTTATACGAGAGTTTCCCTGCGCTGTATTCGCTGCCGGGATGGCTCGATCGACCGGATGATTAAAGTAATTTTGGACGTCAGCGACCGCTACCGCTACGAAGATGAACTAAAAGCATCACAAGAGTTTTTGAATCACACGATAAATGCTACTCCAGACCCAATTTTTGTCAAAGACGAGCGCCACAGGTGGGTTGTATTAAACGATGCTTTTTGCGAGTTGATGGGAAAAAGACGAGAAGAACTGATCGGTAAGTCGGGATACGAGTTTTTACCCGCAGCACAAGCCAATTTCTTTGAGTGGCAAGACGAGCAAATATTTCAAAGAAGCCTGCCTGATGAAACGGAAGTAATTTTTACAGATAGCCAAGCCAAAAAACGCATTATATCTACCAAAAAAACTGTTTTTCACAAAGCCGACTGTACTAAAATGTTGGTAGGAACAATGCGAGATGTGACCGAGTACAAGCGCCAGCAATTAGCTTTGCAGGAAAGCGAGGCTAGATTTAAAACGATGAGCGATAACGTGCCGGGAATGATTTATCAATTTCGGCTATCTGTTGATGGAAAAATCTCTTTCACATACGTTTCTTCTGGCAGCGTGCAGCTATGCAATTTAAGACCAGAACAAATTGAAAACAATGCCAATTTGGCTTGGTCAGCAGTTTATCCCGACGACAGATCAGACTTGGAGCGATCGATCGCCAATTCAGCGACAACTCAACAAGCTTGGCAACACCAGTGGCGACAAGTTGTGGGAGAGCGAGTGAAATGGCTCTCTGGCGCGTCGCAACCGCAAAAACAAGCCAACGGCGATATCATTTGGGACGGTGTGGTGATGGATGTCACCGAATTAAAACAAACCCAGCAAGAGCGCGATCGGTTTTTTAATATCTCGCTGGATTTACTTTGCATTGCAGGTTTTGATGGCTATTTCAAACGCTTAAACCCCGCTTGGTCAAATGTATTGGATTACAGCCGTGCCGAACTTTTAGCCCAACCTTTTATAGAATTCGTGCATCCAGAAGACCGAGCAATAACTATAGCTGAAGTAGAAAAACTTAAAAAGGGTAACCCGGTTATTAATTTACAAAGCCGCTATCTTTGCCGAGATGGTAGTTATAAATGGCTGTCGTGGACGGCATCACCATTTGCTGAAGAAGGTTTGATTTATGCAGTGGCCCGCGACGTGACATTGAGCAAACAAGCCGAAGCAGAATTGCGCCAAAGCGAAGCCACCAACCGCGCTCTTTTAAACGCGATACCTGACATGATTTTTCGCTGTCGCGCCGATGGTACTTTGGTGGATTTCAAACCGGCAAAAGACCTCCAAGCCCTGATACCGGAAAACAACATATTTATCGGCCAAAAAGCACAAGACATATTACCGGCAGTTTTGGCAGATAAAATATTGTCATACAACAAAGGAGCTGCTGATAATGGGGAAATTCAAATCGTAGAATATCAATTGCTTGTCAAGGAGCAAGTGTGCGATTTTGAAGCGAGAATTGTATGCTGCACGGAAGACGAAATTATCGCGATAGTCCGCGATATCACTGAGCGCAAACGCTCGGAGTCAGCACTCCAGAGGCAAGCAGTGGCAATGGCAAAAACTTCCGACGGTATCGCCATGCTCAATGCCGACGGAGAAGTGATTTATTGCAACGCAGCCAGACTAAAAATCTTCGGTTACGAATCTGTCGAAGAACTGTTAGGCAAAAGTTGCAAAGTATTCTACGAAGGTGCAGAACTCGAAAGGTTCGAGCAAGAAGTTATGCCGGCTTTAGTGCAGAAAGGTTATTACATCACCGAAGCAGTAGGATGCCGTCGTGACGGCTCGAAAGTTCCGATAGATGTCTCGCTGACAATGCTGCCCGACGGGGAAATCATTTGCATTGTTCGCGACATTGCTGCGAAAAAGAAAGCTGAAGCAGAGTTGATAGATAGCAAGCGGTTCGGCGATAAAATTGCTGAGGCAAGTCCTAATATTTTGTATGTTTGGGACTTGATAGAACAAAAAACTATCTATGCAAATGCTTCTATTTACAAGGTTATCGGCTATACAGTAGAAGAGATTCAGGCACTCGGGCCGTGGATGCTGTCAAGTTTAATTCACCCGGAAGATGCTGTTAAAATGCCGGATTATTTACAGCAGGTTGAAACGGGTACGGAAGGGGATATCTTTGAAATTGAATACCGCATCCGACACCAGGATGGTTCTTGGCGCTGGATTGTCAGCCGAGATACTGTATTTGCTAAAACATCAGAGGGCAAGTTAAAACAAATTCTTGGCACGGGAACTGATATTACTGAAAATAAGCAAGCAGAAGATGAAATTAAGCTGTTGCTGGCAGCAACTCAAGCAATTAGTCAGTCGGCAGATTTTCACAGCGCCCTCCCGGATATTCTGCGGTTATTGTGCAGTGCGATCGGCTGGAATTTTGGGGAAGCTTGGATACCGGCTGCTAACAATACTGTTTTGGAACATAGCGAAACTTGGTATGCTAGCGATCGCGATTTAGATAGCTTCGGCAGCGAAAGCAAGAAAATTAGATTCGCGCCCGGAGTGGGAGTGCCGGGACGAATTTGGTCAACGCAACAGGTAGAATGGATTGAAGATATTTCTGTAGTCAATAATTCATTTTTTGCCCGATCGCAAATGGCGGCAGCAATCGGATTGAAAGCTTGTTTCGGAGTGCCAATTCGCGCTAGTTCAGAGGTGCTGGCTGTTTTAATATTCTGCAAGCGCAACCGCTCGATTATGGAACCGCGCGTAGTAGAATTGGCCAAGGCGGTAGCGACTCAGTTGGGTTCTCACATTCAGCGCAAACAAGCCGAAGAAGAATTGCGTAAAAGCGAAGAACGCTGGCAGTTGGTTCTCAAAGGCAATCAAGACGGAATTTGGGATTTGAATCTTCAAACAAATCAAGCTTTTCGATCGGCCCGCTGGCAAGAAATTATCGGTTACTCAGGTGGCGAAATCGACAATTGCAACAGCGAATGGATCGATCGCATCCATCCAGACGATCGCGATCGAGTGCTAGCAGCGATCCAAGATTATCTCGATCGCCAAACCCCCAATTACGCCGCCGAATACCGCTTGCAGTGCAAAGACGGCAGCTACAAGTGGGTGCTAGCCCGCGCTCAAGCAGTGTGGGACGAAGCCGGAAACCCCCTGCGGATGGTGGGTTCGATGACGGATATCAGCGATCGCAAACAAGCAGAATTAGCTTTGCTGCAAGTCACTCAAGCCGTCGAAAGTACCAGCGACGCGATCGCGATCGCCGACTTGAAAGGGCGCTCTCTTTACCACAATCAAGCCTTCATTCAGCGTTACGGCTACAGGGTGGAAGAACTCAACGAACTCGGCGATCGCGCCTCCCTTTATGTCCGACCTAAAACTTACAAACAAATCTATAAAAACATTCGCCAAGGTCGCTCTTGGTGCGGCGAAGTTGCGCTGCAAACTAAAAGCGGCGAAGCTGTGATAGCTTTGGTGCGAGCCGACACTATTAAAGACAAAAACTGCAATTCGGTCGGCTTAATTGCAGTGATTACCGACATCACAAAACGCAAAGAATCAGAAGCACTTTTGCGCCATCAATTAAAGCGGGAACAGTTGGCAGTAGCCATGTTGGAACGAATTCGCTCTTCTCTCAATCTCGAAGAAATTCTCACCAAAGCCGTCGAAGAAGTGCGGCATTTTTTGCAAGTAGACCGCACTGTTATTTACCAATTCAAGTCGGATTGGAGCGGGTTTATCGCTGTCGAGTCGGTGGGCGAAAGTTCCCTAGAAATTATAGGAATGGAAATTTATGACCCCTGTTTTGGCGAAGCCTACGTTAGTCTTTACCAAGATGGCAGAATTAGAGCCACAGATGATGTTTACAATGCCGGCCTCGCTGACTGTTACTTGAGTTTGTTGGCTCGGCTGCAGGTGAGAGCGAGTCTGGTAGTGCCGATTTTGCAAGGCGAAAACTTGTGGGGGCTGTTAATTGCCCACCACTGCACGGGCCCGCGTCCCTGGCAAAAATTGGAGGCAGAGTGCCTGAAACAATTGGGGGTGCAGTTGGCGATCGCGATCCAGCAATCGATCCTATTTCAACAAGCACAAACCGAAATTGCCGATCGAAAACAAGCCGAAGCCGCCCTGCAATTAGCCGCCGTCGCCGCCGAATCCGCCAACCGCGCTAAAAGCGACTTTCTCGCCAACATGAGCCACGAATTGCGGACACCTTTGAACGGGATTTTAGGATACATTCAACTGCTCAAACCGGATAAAAACTTAACCGCAGAACAGCAGGAAAGTCTCAACAGCGTTCACCAGTGCGGCAACCACCTGCTGACGCTGATCAATGACGTTTTAGACCTCTCAAAAATCGAAGCTAGCAAAATGGAACTGTCACCGGACAACGTGCATTTTGCCAGCTTTATTAAAAGTATTGTTGATTTGTTCCAAATGCGATCGCAGCAAAAAGGAATTGCCTTTAATTACGAGCAGGTGTCGGCGCTGCCAGACTGCATTTTTGCTGACGAAAAAAGGTTGCGCCAAATTTTGATTAATTTGCTCAGCAATGCAGTTAAGTTTACCCAAAGCGGTGGCGTGACATTCAAGGTGGGTTATGCAGAAAATTGGGGAGAAAAATCTCTTCAAATCAACTCCGCAAATTCGAGTTTGACAGCGGAAATTGCCGCTAAAACAATCAATTTGACCGCGAATTTAGACACGCCGCCGGGAACGCAAGAAGCCCGCGAATCGATAGCAGCAGCAAACAAAGAGCAATTACCAGTCGCTAAAATTCGCTTTCAAGTCGAAGATACTGGCATTGGCATCGGGCAGGATAAATTAGAAGAAATATTTTTGCCTTTTCACCAAGTGGGCGATCGTAACAATTTTGTCGAAGGTACCGGACTGGGACTTTCCATCAGTCAAAAATTAGTCAAAATGATGGGCAGCCAAATTTACGTCCAAAGTACCTCGGGCAAAGGCAGCATATTTTGGTTGGATCTAGACTTGCCCGCCGTCGCCCAGTCTTCTCAACTCCCCTCCCCGCAAGAAAAACGCCGGCTTGTCGGTTTTAGCGGCAGCCAGCGGAAATTGCTGATCGTGGACGATAACGAAGTAAATCGTGCCATGCTACACAGAATGCTTTCTCGTTTGGGTTTTGAAATTGCCCAAGCCACAGACGGCGAAGACTGCTTGCAAAAAGCACAGCAATTTCTACCGGATCTAATCTTAATGGACTTGTTGATGCCCGTAATGGACGGTTGGGAAGCTACCAGACTGCTGCGACAGTTGCCGGAATTAAAAGATGCGGTTATCCTTGCTTTGTCTGCTAGTGTTTACGAGACGACTAGGCAAGAGAGCATACTTGCAGGTTGCAATGATTTTCTTACCAAGCCGATTCAAACTAACGAGCTTTTAGAATTATTACGCCTGCATCTGGAATTAGAATGGATTTATGAAGAGGGAACAGAAACCAAAAAACGGAAAGCTAAAACTCCCAAAATATCATCTGAGATTGCTGCGGATGACAGGGCGATGGTGTCTCCTAACTCTGAGTCAGTCTTGGTCTTGTTGAGATTGGCTGCAATGGGCGATATTGAAGCTATTCTGGAGGAAATTGCTAAACTCGAACATTCAGACCCGACATTAGAGCCTTTCGTTAATCACCTGCGCCAACTTACTAAAGGATTTCAGCTCAAGCAAATTCGAGACTTTTTGAAGCAACATTTGTCCTAAAATTGAGGGTAGCTAACAGATAACTCAAAATCGGTTAAATCTCGCGCCCTGAGTACCATTCTCAATCAGGAACTCTGGACTCCCGCGAAGCGACAACTTAATTTGCTTGGGGTACCTGCACTCGCAGCCGGCTCCTAAAAGAGTTATTGCAAATAGAAGCATCTACGAAACAACCAGGTTTCTAGAGCCACATAAAATTCATTGAATCAGATTTAAAGTCACAACTTTAAAGTCACAAGTCATATCGTTTCCGGCTGCATCGGAATAATAAAATCGAGTCAAAAATTAACACTCAACCATTCAGTTTTTAGAGCCGTCAACAGCCAACAGTCAGTATGGGCAGTGCCTGTGAGTGCCCGCCCTTCTTAACAGTCAACAGTCAAGAGTCAACAATTCCCCAGTCAACAATCACCTGACGGTGTAACCGGAATTGATCTAACAAATCACAAATTTCAATATTTTCCTTGAATATGAACGAGCAGAATTCCGAAAGAAGCATCATACTAATTGTCGATGACAACCAAACCAATCTCGACGTACTTTTCGAGCTGTTAAGGAATTACGGCTATAAAGTATTAGTGGCTCTAGACGGCGAAAGTGCGATCGAACAAATTGAATACATCCATCCCGACTTAATTCTTTTGGACATCATGATGCCAGGAATTGACGGTTTTGAAACTTGCCTGCGTTTGAAAGCAGACCCGTCAACGCGAGACATTCCCATAATCTTCATGAGCGCCCTTTCCGATACGCTTGATAAAGTAAAAGGCTTTCAGACAGGAGCCGTTGACTACATCACCAAGCCTTTCCAGCACGAAGAAGTGTTGAGCCGCATTGAAACTCACCTGACAATCCGCAGCTTGCAAAAAAAACTCGAACAAAAAAACCTCGAACTCGCCCACCTCAACCAAAACCTAGAAAGACTTGTCGAACAAAAAACCAAGCAATTGATCGACCAGCAAAAAACAGCCATCATCGGACGTTTGACTCAAGGAATGGTACACAACCTCAAAAGTCCGCTGCAAGTAATCCAGACTAGCGTCGATTTGATTGAAACAAAAGCCACCGAAATTCAAGAAGACTCTTTTGGTAATTATACTAAGTATATTTTTCAATCTGTCACAAAAATCAATCAAATCATGGATACTCTGATGATGAAAAGCAGGAAAGAGCAAAAGCAAGATTTGCAGCCTGTGAACATCAACGATTTAGTGCAGCGAGAAATTGAGTTATTGGAAGGGAATCTGTATTTTAAAAACAAAATTAGAAAAAAATACTTTTATGACGAAGAAATTGCCAGCATTCCCTTAATTTATTCCTATATTTCTCAAGTATTTTATAACTTAATTAATAATGCAATGGATGCTATGTGGCAAAAGAAAAGCAGGGAAATAACTATCGCAACCAGGCAAGACGACTCCCACATCTACATGGATATTTCAGATACGGGATGCGGTATAGCACCGGAAAATTTATCAAAACTTTTTGATCCTTTTTACACATCAAAGCCGCCTAAAGGCGAGGAGAAAACCGAAGGAGAACCCACAGGAACTGGTCTGGGACTTTATACTTGTATTGAACTTTTAAAACCGTTTAACGGTGAGATTGCTATTAGCACCAATCTCGGCACAGGTAGCGTGTTTACAGTTGTGCTGCCCAAACAGCAGTAAACTCGATCGAGTCAACTCAGTAAAATCGCGTCGGGCTAGACAGCCGCAATCAAGTTCGTAATTAGGTTCGCAGGAAGTAAGGCGTGCATTGCGCGCCCCGGATATATAGCATTTCTCAGTAACATGAGGTGCTGTCGGGTATAGGGCGGGCCTTGGCCCGCGCAGGGCATACCTCACAACGCGATCGAACCGCTATATACAGAATATTCCATGTATATGTCGTACACATCGCGCGCGGGCGAGCTCCCGTGTAGGTGCTGATTCCTGCGTCAATCTGCAAGTTCTATCCAAGATAGGGCATATCCGCACCCGGAGGATCGACATCACAATAGTTGCTACTGTACTTCAGGAACTTGGAATATACTGTAAATCTAGGAGTTTGCAAGCACCCAGGAAATTCTCAAGCCTACGGTTCAAGTTTCCCAAAAATTAGCTAGATAGCTGCGTCCGCTGCTGGTTTTTTTGTTTATTTAGATAAGCCAATATGAAATATGTTGTTGAGCCAACTTTAACGCTTGCTAGTTTGAAAATTCTTTTAGTAGAAGACTGTGCAGAAGATGCAGAACTCATTCAAGAAATGCTGTCTGAGTCCCGGCTGAACTCATCAATTGAGACGACGAATGCAGTATGCCTTCGGGAAGCTATAGAAATTTTAAGCTGCGAGATTTTTGATGTAATTTTATTAGATTTGACACTTCCTGACAGCCCAAAATTTAATAGTCTTTTCCGCTTGCAAGATTGCGGGATAAATATTCCGATCGTCATTTTGACAGCCGCGGATGACGAAAAACTGGCTGTCGAGTTAATTGCCGCTGGCGCTCAAGATTATCTGGTGAAAAGACAAGTAGACAGCCGACTGCTGCTGCGGACGCTGCGCTGCGCGATCGCCCGCGAGAAACGGCAAGCAAAATGGCAAAAAAGTCAAGAAAAATACCTACAAGTTGTCAACAATATCAAAGAAGTTGTTTTTGAAACAAATATTGCTGGTAATTGGACTTTTCTCAATCCCGCTTGGACGGAAATTACCGGATTTACAGTCGATGAAAGCTTAGGAAGTTCCTGCTTGAGTTACATTCATCCTGACGACCAATTCCAATATTTTAATTGGTGCAGAACTCCGACCGAAAATCAAGGAACATCTTGTTGTTATAAAATTCGATATATCACTAAAACTGGTGACTTCCGCTTGGTCGAAGTGCAGCTTTTTTTGATATTGGACGCGGATGGCGAGGCGCAGGGGACGACAGGAACTATCAATGATATTACGGATAGAGTTTTAGCATTAGAAGAACTGGAAGCTAGTAAAAATTTTTTGAATTATACGATCTATGCAGTTGCAGATCCAATTTTTGTCAAGGACGAACAGCACCGCTGGATACTGTTAAATGATGCTTTTTGCAAGCTGATGGGCAAGCCGCGCGAAGAACTGCTAGGTAAATCTGATTACGACTTTTTCCCAAAAGAAGAAGCTGATTTTTTTCGGCAGAAAGATGAACAAGTGTTGAGGACGGGGGAAGAAAACGAGACGGAGGAATTTTTTACGGATGCCAGCGGTACCCAGCACATTCTGTCTACTAAAAAAGCTACGTTTGAAAATAGCGACGGCGGTAAAATTCTGGTGGGGATAATTCGAGATATTACTCAGTATAAGCGCCAACAATTAGCGCTGCAAGAAAGCGAAGCTAGATTACAGCAACTTGCGGCCAATTTGCCGGGAATAATTTATCAATTTCGACTTTCAAGGGACGGCCAAATGTCTTTTCCTTACATTTCTTCTGGTTGCCGCGATTTATATGAATTGGCACCAGAAGATATTCAGCTAAATCCCGAACTTATTTTCAATTGTGTTGATCCAGACAACCGGGCAAAGATTTACGAATCAATTGCTGTTTCGGCGGCAAAGATGCAGCCTTGGCAGCAGGAATGGTGCGCGATTTTGCCCTCGGGAAGAGTTAAGTGGATGCGTGGGGTTTCGAGACCGGAACGAGTTGATTTTCCGACAGAAAGAGGGCAGGAAGGGGATATAGTTTGGGAAGGCATGATACTGGATATTACTGATTTAAAACTAATCGAAGCAGCTTTGCGGGAGACGGAAGCCAGATTTCGATCGCTCGTTGAGAATATTCCCGGCGCTATCTGCCGCAGCTTGTACGATGCTGATTGGACGATGGTGTTTGTTAGCGATGAAATTCAGGCAATTAGCGGCTATCCGGCTGCGGATTTTGTGGAGAACAACCGCTTGAGTTTTGCTAGCATTATCCACGAAGCCGATCGTCCAATGCTCGCCAAACAAATCAGGGCAGCGGTAGAGTCAAAACAGCCGTACCATGTAGAATACCGGATTGTGCGGGCTGACGGTGCTCTGCGGTGGCTGTCGCAAAGAGGCAGACCGACTTACGATCGAGAAGGGTTGGTTTTGTGGTTGGATGGAGCGATTTTTGACATTACCAATCGCAAAAACGCCGAAGTGACTTTGTGCTTGGTGACTCAAGCTGTAGACAGCGCTAGCGATGCGATCGCGATCGCCGATTTGAACGGCTGTTCAATTTATCACAATCAAGCATTTATTCAGCGCTACGGCTATACAGTTGAAGAACTAAATAATGCCGGCGGCCCGGGAGCAATGTACGCCAAATCTCAAGAATTGAGAAAGTTATTTAAGGTGCTGCGGAAAGGTTGTTCCTGGAGCCGTGAAATTACACTCAAGGCTAAAAATGGCGAAGTCATAGAAACGATATTGCGAGCTGACTGCATTAAAGATAGCGACAGTCAACCGATAGGAATGATGGCGATAATTGCCGATCTCACAGAACTAAAACGCACCGAATCGGCATTAAAACTCAGTCAAGAGCGATTGCAGTTGGCGGTTTCTGGCAGCTCTTTGGGGCTGTGGGATTGGAATGTAGCCACTGGCGAAACTTATTTCGACGCGCAGTGGAAATCAATGCTCGGTTACGCAGAAACTGAAATTGAAAATAACCTTCAAGGTTGGGAAAATTTGCTGCATTCCGAAGACAAATCGAAGGCAACGGAATCTTTAAATTTCTGTTTTGAAGGTCGCACCGATATCTATGAAGTTGAATTTCGGCTGCTCAACAAAGCGGGAAATTGGCAGTGGATTCTGGCGATGGGTAAGGTAGTCGAGTACGACGAATGGGGTGGGCCGCTGCGGATGACAGGCACTCACAAAGATATCAGCGCCCGCGTGGCGGCAGAAGCCGAAAAAACACAGTCGATCGCATCTCTGCAACAACTTACCGACCAATTGCAAGCAGCGCAAAAAATTGCCCGCATGGGGAATTGGGAATTCGATATTGAGACAGAAATTATTACTTGGTCGGAGGAAGTGTTTCGAGTTTACGGGAGAGAATTAAATCAGCCACCGACAATGGTAGAACTTTTAGAGCAAATTCATCTTGATGAGCGAGAAACGGTTACACAAGCTTTGGAAAAGGCAGCGAGAGAAGGGACAGCTTTCGACATCGACCACCGCATCTATTTTTCATCAGGAGAAATCAGGTACGTTAACTGTAAAGGACAAGCTGTTAAAAATGATTTGGGTCAAGTGGTGCGACTGTTTGGTACGGAAATGGACATTACCGATCGCAAAACAGCAGAAATTGCCTTGCAAGAAAGCGAAGAACGATTTCGAGCTGTATTTGAACAAGTGGCGCTCGGCATTGTTAAAGTGCGGCCAGACGGTCGTTTTTTGAATGTAAATCCAGGCTTTTGCCATATTGTCGGATACTCAGCATTGGAACTGAAAGCCCTAAATCTTTGGGATATTTCGCACCCGGAAGAGATAGCAGCAGATGTCGAGTCGGCAAAAAAACTGTTAGCTGGGGAAATTTTTAATTATGCAATTGAGAAACGCTTTGTACGCAAAGACGGTTCGTTTGTTTGGGCGAACGTGACTGTATCTTTAGTGCGGGATGAGTTTGGGGAACCGAGTTACGGAATTGCTGCGATCGAAGATATTAGCGATCGCAAACTTGCCGAGTCTATTTTGCGCCAACAATTAAAGCGAGAACGTTTGGTGGTAGGGATGCTGGAACGCATTCGCTCTTCTCTCAATTTAGCAGAAATTTTGACAAAAGCTGTGGCTGAAGTACGGCAATTTTTGGATACAGACCGGACAATTATTTATCGCTTTAATCCTGATTGGAGCGGTTTTGTAGCTGTCGAATCTGTGGGGGAAAATTGGCGTTCGCTTCGGGGAATAACTATTAACGATTCTTGCTTTCAATCCAGCTATGCTGCTTCTTACCAACAAGGCCGCACTGTAGTTGTGGATGATATTTATCAAGCCGGTCTTGCCGAGTGCCACATTAATTTGTTAAGTCAATTTCAGGTGCGAGCTAATTTGGTAGTGCCGATTTTGCAAGGGGAGAACTTGTGGGGATTATTGATTGCTCACGAGTGCGCGGGCCGCCGCCGCTGGCTGGAAATTGAGGTGGAGTGTCTCAAACAAATTAGCGTGCAATTGGCGATCGCGATCCAGCAATCGACGCTGTTCGAGCAAGCACAAATTGAAATTGCCGATCGCAAACAAGCCGAGTCAGCTTTGCTGGAATCGGAAGCGCGAGAACGCTCAAAAGCGCTAGAGTTAGAAACAGCTATTAACAAACTCAGAACTACTCAGGCTCAGCTTGTTCAAAATGAAAAAATGGTGAGTTTGGGTCAGTTAGTTGCTGGTGTTGCTCACGAAATTAACAACCCCGTCAGCTTTATTCACGGCAATATCATTCCGGCTCGCAATTACAGCTTAGATTTGGTGGAATTGATTGAACTTTACCAGCAATATTTCCCCAATCCTCCGGCGGAAGTCTTAGATAAAATTGATGCGATAGATTTAGATTATATTGTTGAAGATTTTCCGAAATTGTTTAGTTCGATGCAAATAGGAACCGAGCGAATTGTCGAGATTGTCAAATCATTGCGTAACTTTTCTCGCTTGGACGAGTCGGCTGGGAAGTCGGTGAACATTCACGAAGGAATTGACAGCACTTTGATGATTTTGCAAAATCGGTTGAAATCTCACGGCAGCCGTCCGGCGATTCAGGTAGTTAAAGATTACCAGCTATTGGCTCAAGTTGAGTGTTTTCCGGGCGAGTTGAATCAGGTATTTATGAATATTTTGATTAATGCGATCGATGTTTTGGAAGAACGGGACAAAGGGCGGACGATCGAGGAGTGCGATCGGCATCCGAGCACGATCGCGATTCGGACTTATCCGGCTGCTGCAGGCTTCGTAGCGGTATCTATTGCCGACAACGGCGGGGGGATACCGGAGCCGGTGCGATCGAGGCTGTTTGACCCGTTTTTCACGACTAAACCTGTGGGCAAGGGCACGGGTTTGGGATTGTCGATTTCTCACTCGATTGTAGTCGATCGGCACGGCGGCCGATTGAGCTGTATTTCAACACCGGGAGAGGGTGCAGAGTTTTTGATTGAAATTCCAGCGCGATCGAAAAATCCCGGCGGTTGGAACCCAGGTTTGCAAAAACAAAATCCATGCCAAGCAGGTTCAATAGACCTCTTGCAAAAGTTCAAGAGAAAAACCCCGGCGGTTGGAAACCGCGTCTTGTCAAACAAAACCCGCCTCCGCGGGTTCAAGAAAAACCCCGGCGGTTGGAAACCGCCGAGGATTTCTCTCAAATTCCAGATTTCTCAGTCCGCAGAAGCGGACATCGTTTGACAAGACGCGGGTTCCAACCGCCGAGCATTTCTGCCCGCGTGACAAATCCGATTTTTGCCTTCAGTTTTGGCTTGGTAAAGGGCGCTATCAGCGCTGCGAATTAGAGTGTCGGGAGATTCCTCCTCAGCAGGAATCGCTGTCGCAATGCCGCAACTGAGGGTAACATAAGAGCCGATCGGCGATCGCGCGTGAGGCAGTTTCAAGCTGGCGATATCGTCGCAAATTTTCCGGGCGACAACGTTTGCCCCTTCGGCACTGGTGTTGGGCAGCACTACTGCAAATTCTTCGCCGCCGTAGCGGGCTGCCAAATCCCCAGCCCGCTTGGCAGCAGAGGCGATCGCCCCGGCAACTTGGCGCAAACAATCGTCGCCGCCGACGTGGCCGTAAAAGTCGTTGTAAAGTTTAAAAAAGTCGATGTCAAACATAATTAAAGACAGCGGCAGTTCCTGTCTTGCCAACCGGCGGCACTCCAACATCAAAACGCGATCGAACTGGCGGCGGTTGGCAATGCCCGTCAGCCCGTCAGTAGTTGCCAGTTCCTGCAATTTTTGATTGGCTATTGCTAGCTGGCGGTAAAGTTGAGATTGTTCGATCGCGATCGCCACTTGATTCGCCAACTGCTGCAAAAAATCTATTTCCCACTGCTGCCATTCCCTAACACCGCTGCAATTGTACGCTGTCAGCATTCCCCACAAACTATTGCCATTTTCACCCCTCAAATCCGGCGCGCTTGAACCCTGCGCCTGCGGTTTGGCCAAAGCCGGCAGCCAGAGATCATCTTCGGCTGCACCTGCTATTTTTTCTGGTTCCAAAACAATGCCTTGTCGTCTTTGAAAAGCCGTTTCCCAGTCGCCAGATTGCCAAATTGGCACGCTTAAAACTGCTGCAATTTCACAATCTGCCAGCAACTCTTTGCAACTGCCAGCCAATTCGGCAGAGCTGACATCTGCTATTGCTTGTACCGACTGAGATTCTACCAAAAAAAAGCACGACACGGCCAAAGCAGCACTAATACTTTGGTTTTCGATATAACCCAACGGCAAACCATCACCTGCGACGATCGCACCTTTTTGCTCTTCCCCGTCGAGTTGAGACGCCCAATCCTGACAGCGATAAATTAAAACCCGGTCTGTTTTGAGGAATTGGCGCACTTCTGCGACGGTACTTTGGAGAATGCTCGCCGCGTCTATTGACGATCGAATATGTTCGATCATTTGTCCCAGCAGCCGCTCTCGGATAGCTTGCTGCCGCAATTGTTCTTCGATGCGCTGCCGTTCGATCGCGTAATGGATTGCCCTCACCAGCAGAGTTCTGTGAAATCTTCCCTTTACCAAACAATCTTGAGCGCCCGATCGCAATAGCGACAGCGCCGTATTATCGTCATTGATATCTGTCAGCACCACAATCGGCACTGTGGGCGATCGGGCTTTCAATACCGCGATCTCCTCGCTTCCCCCCAAGCCGTCTGACATTGACAAATCTAACAGTACCGCGTCAAACTTTTCTGCTTCCAGACACGCCAGTCCCATCTCCAGAGACTTAACAGTTTGAAGCCGAAACAGAGACTCGCTGAATGACCCTAAAAGGTCTTCGATCAGCGTCGCATCTGCGAGGTCATCCTCAACCAACAAAATTTTTAGAGATTGGTTACGTGTTAACACAACTATAGCGTTCGGAGCGATTTGAATGAAACTTTTTAGTTTTGAAATCTATACTTACCCTGCAATATGTCGGTCTATCAAATGTAGCCTACACTCACACTATCGATGTCAACGTCAATTAAAGCTTACAGATCCAGGCGCGGGAGCGAAACGATTTCAAACCAATACTGACATAAAGTCTTCATTACTTCAACCAATCCTTCAAAAGTGACTGGTTTCGATATAAAAGAATTAGCACCCAAGCGGTAGCAAAGCAAAATATCTCCGCTGCGGTGCGACGTTGTGAGAATCGCAACCGGAATTTGTTGCATATCCGGGTCAGCTTTGATCGAAGTTAGTGTTTCTCGCCCGTCCAGCCTCGGCATATTCAGATCCAAAAGTATCAAGTCTGGCTGATGCCAATTGCTGCTACCAGCATATTCACCGCGACGGTACAAATAGTCTAGCACTTCTTCTCCATTTTCCACAAATTCGATTTTAACTGTCAATCGAACTTCTCGGATTGCTTCCTGCATCAAAAAGCGCGTATCCTCGTCATCGTTTGCTATTAAAAGAGTAAATTGTTTCTGCTTATAACTCACGGCTTTGCCTCACCGCAAACTATTTTTATGAGGTGGCGGGACTTGGAACGCCGTCCGATCGCCTGCAAAGCATCTGTCGTCCTCATCCGGCAAACCAAGCTGAAAAAATTGAATTTGTGTTGCAGCAATTTGCGGTTTTGCCTGATTTGCAAACCTTTACCAATCCTGCTTGTTTCACTTGGCAGCCTGTCCGACAACCTGCACAATACAAAGACATCACAAATGCTAGTTCCCCAATTACTAGGTAAACTACTGCATCCCAAAGCAAGATGCTCGGGATTGAGAAGAAATAAACTGACAAGTCTTGCATGCACCGCTGATTATTAAGTTGTATAAGGATCGAGCTAATACATTTATCTTGATGGATTTTGAACTCAATGTCATCAGTGAATATGCTACACTTTTACCACAATTTGTGTAAAGAACAGATAAAGTTATTTAAAGTTTCAGTAAAACCAGTTTCCCCAAAAAATCCAAATGTCAGCCCGCAATCCAAACCCGGACACCTATTCCCAATGCCCAATGCCCCAATTCCCCAATCTCAAATCTCAAATCTCAAATGGCTGTTGACTGCTCCGGGCGGACTCCTGACTTCACTTTGCTACAGGAATACAAAAATAAAAAGTCGAGCCTCTACCGGGCGCTGATTCTACCCAAAGGCGGCCGCCGTGCCGATCGACAATTCTTTGACAAATCGCCAAACCAATACCGGTTCCCGAATACTCTTTTTGCGTGTGCAAGCGCTGAAAAATCTGAAAAATTCGCGGATGGTGCTGTTCGGCAATACCAATACCGTTGTCCTGCACCGAAAACACCCAGTTATCACCTTCACGCCCGGCACCCACCTGTACTATCGGCGCGGAGCTGCTGCGGTACTTAATGGCATTGCCAATTAAATTTTGAAACAGTTGCAGCAGTTGAAAATTGTCACCTGCGATTGTTGGCAAATCGCCCCTAGTTACAGTAGCTTGATTCTGGCGGAGCGCCAACTGCAAATTAGCGCAAGCATCCTCAAAAACCAGATTGCAATCAATCAGATCGAAACATTTCGGACTGCGACCCACCCGCGAATACTCCAGCAAATCATCAATCAGCGCCTGCATCCGCACGCAAGAATTCACAATATTGCCGATAAATTTATTTGCTTGGGTATCAAGTTGGTTGTTACAGCGCTTTTCTAATAGTTTAGCATAGCCGGCAATCGTGTTCAAAGGCGCTTGCAAATCGTGAGAAGCCACGTAAGCAAACTGCTCTAGTTCGGCATTAGAACGAATTAATTCTTCAGCGTAGCGGGTTTGAGTCTCTAAACTCGCTTGCAGCAGTTCTTGTACCAGCTTGCGCTCGGAAATATCCTCGATCGCACAAATCAAATACTGCGCCGTCCCCTCAGCATCGCGCATTGCCGAAACAGTAACATTCGCCCAGTGCACTTCCCCATCTTTGCCGATCAAACGCTTTTCCATAGAAAAAGTTTGCATCTCCCCCGACAACAGCAAGCGCACGGATTCAGTGTCAGCTTCGATGTCATCGGGATGAGTAATTGCTCGCCAATGAAGCTGCAACAATTCCGATTCTGCATAGCGGACAATTTGACAAAAGCCGGGATTCACCCGTATAAATTGACCGCAGAGCGCGGTTTTCGCTATGCCCACTGCCGCTTGCTCGAAGATCGCGCGGAAGCGTTCTTCGCTTTCTCGCAGGGCAATTTCTGCTCGTTTGCGATCGGTTATATTGCGAAATGTTACGGCCAGACCGTCGTTTAATTTGACCGCGACAATGTGCAGCCAAACACCTGTATCTCGATCGTGTTCGTAATAAAATTCTTGGTCTACAGTTTCTCCTGTTTCTACCACAGAAACGTACAAATCAAATAAATCGCTGTTGCGGGCTTGGAGAATTTCGGCCAACAAATACTTGCCAACTATCTCATTTAATGGCATATCCGCAATTTTTTCAGCAGCACGGTTGACTAGCAGCCACTGGAAATCCACAATATTTCCCTGATTGTTGCGGACGGCAGAATAAGCCATCACACCGTCTAAGGAACTGTTTAAGACGCTAGCAAGCAGCGACTGCGACTGTTTCAGTTCAGCGTTTTGCTCTTTT
Source organism: Microcoleus sp. LEGE 07076 (assembly GCF_015207455.1). GTDB lineage: Bacteria > Cyanobacteriota > Cyanobacteriia > Cyanobacteriales > Microcoleaceae > Microcoleus. Next base: position 21,976 of record NZ_JADEWV010000018.1, on the reverse strand, counting down.
AGTTGCTGTTGCAGTTTTTGCAAGCTGACTTGCTTGTCGATGCGCGCTAAAACTTCCTCTATTTGAAAGGGTTTGGCAATATAGTCCGCGCCGCCAACTCGAAAAGCCTGTAATTTATCGTTAATATCATCTAGTACGCTTAAAAAAATCACCGGAATTTGTGCAGTTTCCGCTGTCGATTTCAGTCGGCGACAAACTTCATAACCGTTCATTTCCGGCATTCTAATGTCGAGCAAAATTAAATCGGGACAATGGGCGATCGCCGCATTCAACCCCAGTTGACCGCAAATAGCTCGGTAAACTTGATACCCCTGGGCTGTTAGCAGCTTGGATAAAAACCGCAGATTGCTCGGTTGGTCGTCTACCACCAATATTTTAATTTGGCTGTTATCCATTTATTTTAAACTCGATTGAGTTAAATCCACTATCCTGTCGAGCCGATAATCCACAAGCAAATCTTTTAAACCATTAGCTAAAGTAGGATGACTTTCAGAAATGCGATCGACAATTTGAATCGCCAATTCTTCATTAACATCATTAGCTGCGTCGTAGAGTTCCTGCACCCAACTTCGAGGCATCTGGGCTAGCAGCGGCTCGAAAAATGAATCGGGTTTTTCCATCACAAAATAACGCCGCAAAGCCCCCGGTTCCTGTCGGGGCAACTCTTGATAAATATAGTGCGCTCCCAAGTAGCAAGCTATCTTATCAAAAAGGATTTGTTCTTGAAAAGGTTTCCGCACAAAATCGTCGCAACCTGCGGCAATAATTTCGCCTTTTCTTTCCTCAAAAGTGCTAGCAGTCAGAGCAATAATTACAGTTCGCGACTTAGTTGGTTTCTCTTTAGCTCTAATTTGTCTGACAGCTTCAAAACCGTCCATTACTGGCATTCGCGTATCCAGCCAAATTAAATCCGGCTGCCAACTTTCCCATAGTTCAACAGCTTGCAAGCCGTTTTCCGCTTCTCTGACTTCAAAACCAATTGGTTGCAGTATTTTCACCAGCAGCAGCCGATTTTCTTGATTGTCGTCAACTGCTAAAATCCGATAAACTGGTTGATCTGGTTCCAATCCGATTACCCGCTGCCAAGTCGCGACTGTTATTTCCGACGAAATAGCAGGAAATACTCGGATGTTAAATTTAAAACTGGTTCCCTCACCTAAAACACTGTCTACCCAAATCTCTCCCCCCATTATCTCTACAAATCTTTTAGTAATTGTTAAACCCAATCCCGTACCGTCAGCCGCTTGTTTGCCTGCTTCTGTTTGCACGAAAGCATCAAATAAACTATCAATTTCTGCTGCTGCTATGCCAACTCCCGTGTCTTCAACTTCAAACAAAATTAAATCTTGCTCGGCGCAGCTAGAATTAGAAGAATTTTCCGATGCTGCGGGCTGCTGCTTGCCTTCCACGCTCGCGCGCAGCCAAATCCTGCCGCCGTTTTCGGTAAACTTTATGGCATTTCCCAGCAGGTTAATCAAGCAGACACGCAGCTTTTTTTCGTCAGTTTTTATATATTGGGGAACATTCGACTCCACGGAAAATATCAGTTGCAAATTTTTGGTTTCAGCTTTGATTAGAAACATCTCTTCGAGAGTGTCGAGGAGTTGATAAAGGTCAAAACTGCGTTCATCTAAGCCAATTATCCCAGCTTCTATTTTCGACAAGTCTAAAACATCGTTAATTAGTTCCAGCAAATGTTGACCGCTGCGGTTAATAATTCCGAGGTTTTCGATATTTTCGTGACTCAGTAAAGAGTCGCGGCTCATGACTTGGCTGAAACCCAAGATGGCGTTCAGGGGAGTCCGCAATTCGTGGCTCATGTTGGCAACGAATTGGCTTTTTGCGAGCGATGCAGCGGCTGCGGCTTCTTCGGCTTTTTTGCGTTCTATTATTTCTTGTTGCAGTTCGGTATTGCGATCGATTAATTGTCTTTTCAGTCTTTGGATAGTCAATTGGTGTTCGATTCGCGCTAAAACTTCTGCTACATGAAACGGTTTTGTGATATAATCGACCCCTCCAACTTGAAACGCTGTTACTTTGTCCAAGACTTCATCTAAAGCGCTGATAAAAATAACCGGAATTTCTGCTGTCTTCGGATCGGCTTTGATCTCCGTGCAGACTTCGTAGCCGTCCATTTCCGGCATTTTGATGTCGAGCAAAATCAAATCTGGAGAACCCGATCGCGCTGCTCTGATTGCCATTTTGCCGTTAATTACGCCCCGGACTTTGTACCCGCGATCCGACAGGGTTGCTGATAAAACTTGCAAATTTTCTGGGGTGTCGTCAACAATTAATATTTTGCCTTTATTATCTTCTGTTTGATTGCTAGTCATTGATGGTATTTTTTGTTAAATTGAGAAGTCCGGAAATTATGAAAACTTGTTAAATCGTAATTATAGCACTTGCTCGTGACTCGACTGCTTGTATATTTACCTAACTTACGCACAAAAACCCAAGAAACCGGGTTTTTTTACGGGGATAGCACTCAGGCAAAAAAGTGGTCTGACGCGCCAATTATAGCGGTAAGGTGCTCTTCGTCGCTCCCTACATAGCTATACAGCATATTCCATGTATATGTCGTACACATAATCTTGCCAGATCCCGTGTAAGGTGCGTCGCCCGCGTCTATATGTAGGTTCTCTCAAATATCTCGCAGCGACGCACCTTACGGATTCACACCACACAATTCCTGCTGCTACTGTACTTCATTAACCTGGAATGTGGCGTAGATTCTGCAGCCGGGAATGAAATAGTCGATCGACTATTTGATCAATCGTCCCAAATCCTCCCTTCTGTCTTCTTCCTTTTCCCCTCTTGCTTTAAAGATTTCTAAACTCCTCAATCAAATCGATAATCCGATCGCACCGGAAGTTATTCGCCAAATCGGCGATCGCCCTGCTGAAACCAGGACTAATCGCAGGAACCGACAACAGCAGCTCAAAAATCCGCTCGTTATCAACCGCATCCGCCGCATCGTACAATTCATCAACCCATTGGGCCGGCATACCTTCAAACAATGAAGCATTCAGCGTAAAAGGCAAAGAGGCCGTTTCAGGCGCGCCAACGTCACCGGGCGCAACAGCATCAGAACTCGGCGAAGCTGCTCGATCGTAAACATAGCGAACTCCCAGATACTTAGCCATCTTTTCCAGAATCACTTCCTCCCGAAAAGGCTTCGCCACAAAATCATCGCAACCAGCAGACAAAATCACCGATCGCTCCTCATCAAAAGCACTCGCCGTCAGAGCAATAATCACCGTTGCTTGACCCTTCAAATGCGCTTTAATTTGTTTAGTAGCTTCGTAGCCATCCATCACCGGCATCCGCATATCCATCCAAATCAAATGAGGTTCCCAACTCGACCAAATTTCCACAGCTTCAACCCCATTTTCAGCGTCCCGCACCGCAAAGCCGAGCGATGCCAGCATTCTGACCAACAGCAACCGACTTTCCAGGCGATCGTCAACAGCTAAAATCCGGTATTCCGGCTGTCCCGGTTCCAGACCCACAACCAGGCGAGCTGTTTGAGCCACCTGAATTTCCACTGCATTAGGCAGCGAAACTTTAACATCAAATCTAAAAATGCTGCCCTTACCCACACTGCTTGTCACCGTCATTTCTCCTCCCATTAACTGCACGAACTGTTGGCTGATCGGCAACCCTAAACCAGTTCCTTCTTGAGCTTTTCTCCCGCTTTCTGTTTGCACAAAAGGCTTAAACAAATTATCCATTTCTTGAGCCGAAATTCCCGAACCCGTGTCTTCCACTTCAAAAAGCAAGCAGCAATTTTCACTCCGCGGAATATCTCCGGAATCTTTATTTGACAGCAGCTCGTGTTTAACCCTCAAATTAACACCGCCTTCCGCCGTAAACTTGATCGCATTTCCCACCACATTAATCAATACTTGGCGCAACTTGCTTTCATCAGTTTCTACATACTGAGGTAAATCTGGAGTAGAATCAAAAATTAACTGCAACCCTTTTTTTTCAGCCGGCAGCTTCAGCATCTGTTCAGCATTTTTTAGCATTCTGTGCAAGTCGAAGGTGCTGTTATTAAGTGTTACCAGCCCGACTTCAATTTTTGACATTTGCAAAATATTGTTGATCAGAGCAAGCAAATGTTCCCCGCTGCGGCTAATAATTCCTAAATATTGCTGTTCGTCGGCATCGAGGACTGTGGAACGGGCCAGCAGTTGAGTGAAACCGAGAATTGCGTTGAGGGGAGTTCGCAATTCGTGGCTCATATTCGAGAGGAATTCGCTTTTCGCCCTGTTGGCTCTGTCAGCTTCTTCTTTTGCTTGTTGCAGGGCTATTTCTGCTTGTTTGCGCTCGGTAATATCGCTAGCTGTACCTGTTGTGCCGGTGATGTTTCCATCCGCGTCCAAGCGCGCGATCGCCTTCGTATTTACATCGATCGGTCTGCCGTGTTTTCCTAATACTATACTTTCGTACTGAAACACAGCATCTCCCGTCAGCAAGCGCTGCTGAAGTTCCCGGTTCCGGTCTATCTGTGCTGGCGCTAAAAAATCGCCAAAAGAACAGCCTAGCATTTCTTCCGGGTCATAACCGTAGATTTGTTTAACTGCTTGGTTCACAAAAGTAAGGCGTCCTTGGGCATCGCAAGACCAGATAATATCTTGGGAAGTTTCAACTAAATGGCGGTATTTTTCTTCGCTCTCTGCTAAGGCTATTTCTGCCAGCTTGCGGGGGGTAATATCCATCAAAGTTTTGAACAGTTTTGTCACTTGCCCTTGTTGGTTGACCACTGCTTCTCCTCTGGCTTCGATGTAGCGGACGAAGCCGCCTTCACCTGTTTCTGACGGGCAATTATCCGCAGCAATTATCAGTTCGGGTCGCAGAATTCGATATTCCAAACTGTAGGATTTCCCGCTAGCAATAGCAGCGTCGATCGTTGTTTGCCACTTTTGTTGATCTTCTGGATGCACGTATTTCAGAAACTCAGTTAGTGTTGGCGGCGCCTGACTTGAATCCAGACCGAAAATCTGAGATAATTCTTCCGACCAAGTAGTTGTATTCGCAGAGAAATCGCATTCCCAATTGCCGACGCGGGCCATTCTTTGCGCTGCTGCTAAAGAAACTGCTAAACCGCGGAGTTTTTCTTCTGCCAATTTGCGATCGGTAATATCTTGAATCACAGAAATCACACAAGTTTCGCCATGAATCTCAATGATTTCAGCAGACAGCAGTCCGGTTCTGAGTTCCCCACTTTTAGTGTGCCAATCAAATTCGTAGTTGCGAACAACTTGTTTTTCGCCTAACATTTCAAACAACTTAGCGCGGGCTTCTATACTTTCCCAAAGATTTAAATCCAGCGCCGTGCGATCGAGAATTTCTGCTGCTGAATAACCGATAGTTTGGCAAAAAGCCTCATTAATTTCCAAATAACTACCGTCTTTAAATCGGGTAATAGTAATCGGGTTGGGAGAACAACGAAAAGCTTTAGCAAACTTTTCCTCAGACAAGCGCAGTTGTGCAGTCCGTTCCTCCACTAAAGTTTCCAATTCTTGATTCAGCTTTTGGAGTTGAGCGTTTTGTTCCGCTAATTGCTTCTCCATAAAATAGCTGTTGACCGCTTCTTTTACCGTCAACTTCAAATCTTCTGACTGCCAAGGCTTCGATATGTATCGGTACAACTTAGCATATTTAATACTATTCGCCACTGCTTCGAGGTCTGCTTGCCCCGTCAGCATAATTTTGATAGTTTTGGGCAAAATTTTGTGAATTTGCTTCAGTAATTCGTCACCTTTGATATTCGGCATCAGATAGTCGGAAATTACCGCCACGATTTCGCTGCCCTCTGCCACCAATTCATCTATTAACTCTAAAGCATCTTCGCCGCCTTCAGCAATTTCTAATAAGTGTTCTTCTCCCAGGGCTTTTTTCAACTCTATTTTCAAACTTTCAAGAATTATCGGTTCGTCATCCACGCAAATAATCACAGGTTTATTATTCATACTTTTTTCAAACCCGATTTTATAGTTTTTACTAATTCATTGCCATCCCACGGCTTGTACAAACAGCGGTGCAAGTTTGCCTGCTCTTTTACCAGTTCTATTGCTATTTCATCTGCTTGACCTGTCAGCATGACTTTGACAATATTGGGATATTTTTGGTGAACCAAAATCAAAAATTCATCTCCTTTAATACCGGGCATCAACCAGTCAGATACTATGACCAAAATATGGCTTTCATCTTCTTTTTTAAGTTCTTCGATAATTTCCATAGCTTCATCGGCATTTTCTGCTACTTCATACAGGTAAGCATCGCCAAATTCTTTTTTAAGTTGGATTTTCAAACTGTTTAAAACCACAACTTCATCGTCAACGCAGAGAATTACTGGTTTGGGCATAAATTTTTACTCATCTTTGAATTTAAAATTGGGAGGAATATTGCGCCCGGTTTTTATTTTTAATTGCCTTAACTGATTTCGATAGGCAAGGATATAGTAAATGTGGTTTGACCGGGTACGCTTTCTACTTGCAGTTTACCTTGGTGCTTTTCAATGATTTTGTGAACTATATCCAATCCCAAACCGCTGCCTTCTCCAGCAGGTTTGGTCGTAAAAAAAGGCTCAAAAATTCTTGGCAGAATCTCTGGGGGAATGCCTTGACCGCTGTCGGTAATACTGACTGATATTGAGTTATCTTGGTGTTTGACATCAATTTTTAACACTCCTTTGTTGCCCATCGCTTGTAAAGCATTGTGAAGCAAATTTGTCCAAACTTGATTTAGTTCATCAGGATAGCATAGCACAGAGGGCAAATCAGTACAATAGTTTCTCACTACTTCTACACCGTGTTTGATTTGGTAGTGGTAAAGCGTTAAAACGGTATCAATCCCGTCAGTAATATTTGCGATTGTCTTGGAGCCAGACTGGTCGTAGCGAGAGTAGCTTTTCAATGCAAAAACGATTTTGGCAGCCCTATCGGTCGCAGTAGCAATATTTTTAGTGCTTTTTTGTAGCGTAGCGAATTCGTAGGCGGTTTGTAAAATATTTTGACTTTTGCTATCTTTCAACAAAGGTAAAAAAGGTTCTACGTTATTGCAGATACCAATATCTAACAAGGTACAAGCAAGGCTGTCTGCGTCGTCAATTCCTTCTGATTCTAATTGTCGCTGCAAAAGTTTTTTTAACTGACGTTTTTCTTTACTAGATAAGTTGTCTGTTTCCTCGCTTGATTTGTGCAGCAGCGCCAAAAAATCCTGATGCCGTTCGGGGGATAGTTGCTGGAAAAATATTGGCAAATTCTCCAATTGTTTTGCCCAGAAATCGGCAATGTTATGCACCGAGGAGCGAATCGCCCCCAAGGGAGAATTGATTTCGTGAGCAACTCCGGCAATTAACTGTCCGAGAGCTGCCATTTTTTCTGATTGAATCAGTTCTTTCTGAGTGTGCTTTAATTCTTGCAGGGTCTGAGCTAATTCCGCATTTTTTTGGCACAGCGCAGACTCTGCTAGTTTGCGGTCGCTGATGTTGCGGGCAACCCAAATCACTGCATCTTTTGAGAACAAAGAGATGCAGGCGGAAAACCAAATCTCGCGGTCTGATACTGTTAAGCTATAGTCGAAATTGAGCGTTTTTTGCGTTTCTAAGACTTGATTAACTAGCCTCCACCAATCATCTGGGTTATCGTCGTCAAAAAAATGTTCTACCGTCAAGCTGACTGTATCGCAATCTGGCTCAGAAAACGCTGCTGAATTGGTAGGTAAAACTTCTATGTTGCCCTTACTGTCTAGTACGAGAACGATGTCCGTCATTGCTTCAAAAACTGCTCGAACTTTGCTTTCAGAAAAAAGCAACTTTTCTTCTAGCAATTTGCGACCGCTAATTTCTTGCTGCAATTCTTCGTTGCTGGCTGCTAGTTGAACAGTGCGCTCTTGCACTCGCTGTTCGAGCTCGATGTTGAGGCGACGGACTTCAGCTTCAGCGGTGGCGCGGTCTTGTATTTCCTGTTTTAACTGACTGTTAGCATTAATTAATTCTAAAGTTCGATGTTTAATTTGTTCTTCTAAATTTTCATTTAAAAGTCGCAATTTTTCCTCTACTTCTGTTCGGCGAAGCGCTTCTTTTTGCAATTGTTCGTTCACTTGTTTTAACTCCTGAATCTTTCGGCAACTGTTTCCTGCAAAAGCTCGACATTCTCGTGCATTTCTACGGGATCTAAGACCTGTAGTAGCGTACTTTGGGTCACAATTCCGGCTAAATATCCTGCTTCGTCCAGCACCACCAAGCGCCGGATGCAGTGCTGTTGCATCAACTGGTGAGCCTGCCACAATGTGGCTTTTGCCTGCAAAGGTATCAGGGGAAAACTCATCGCAGCGGCGGCGGTAGTGCCGACAAAATCGAGTCCGGCAGCTTGGAATTTAACAATGTCGCGTTCTGTAATTATGCCTACTGGTTTCTGATTTGTGTTGTCGCCCTGATTGCAAATGACTATGCAGTTTTTGCGCCTTGTTGCCATCTGTTTTGCGACTTCTAAAACTGAGGTTTTAGTTGAGGCAACTATTACTTCGGCGGTCATGATTTCTTGGGCGCGCCGCATTTGCAGCAAGTCGCTTGGTTTCAGGATTTGACGGATGCTTTCTGAGGTGATGACACCGAGCAAGTTTCCGCTGGTGTCTGTGAGGGGCAAGTGACGGATTTTTGCGACTCGCAATATGCCCAATACCTTAAAGATATTCCCGGCTCTAGCGAGGTTCAGGACGATCGAATTTTCCGTCATTACCTCAGAAATTGTCAGCCCTGCTAGCCCTCTTTCGCTAGCAGTTATTTTGACAGCATCGCGCTCAGTAAAAATCCCGATCGGTTGTCGCTCAAGCGCGATTAAAACGCAACTGGCGCTCGCCTGAGTCATCGCGGCGATCGCAACTTTTAACGGTGTATCTGGAGGCAGCACCGGCGGTTTGAGGTCGATCGCCTTTTCTAGCAAGTTTTGGCTATCATCAACTGTGGTTGACATGGGCAAATCCAGGGGGAGAGATGTAGGCAAAATCGGCAATTAATACCCAATTTTGGTTAAATATTCTCTTTATTTCTCAGCCCGCTTTGGCGGGCAAAAGTTTGTCTAGAGGCGGTTGAAACCGCCGAATTATAAAGGGGTGGGTGACTCGGAACTGGCAATTAATACCATTTTAGATTTAAAATTTGACAATGGCGATACCCCCATCGCGAGCGAATTTTGACATCTGTCTAATACCATTTTAAATTTATTTAAAATTCAAGAATTGAACAATTGAAAATCACTGATGACATAACGGTTTGGAAGACGCGCCTAAATTTGCATTGTTTTTTAACCCCACCCAAAATGGATACCCTGCCACGTACTCAAGTCATAGACAGCCAAAACTTTTAGACTTTTGTTCCAGTTCCCAGATTCACGGCGCTGCAAGTAAATCTTAAATCCCAAATCTCAAATCCCATGACATCGTTTCCGGTTGCACCGATATTTTTCAAATGTCCGAACAGCTTTCGAGTCAACACTCAACAGTCAATAGTCAACAATCACCTGACGGTGCAGCCTGGATTGATATAACATCTGTCTAGAGTTGCAGTTTTGTTCGCAGCTCGGTATGATTTTTTAGTACAATAGAGTAATCCTCGCATCATTTGTATAATTTATTGTAGGGCTATTCCCCCCCCTTGAATATCCCCGATCGAGGGTAAGCACTCTTAGCAATACCCTACAAATTTTGTGAATCCTGCAAGGATTGCAGTAGAGCTAAATGGCGATCGGAATTGACACAGTAAAGGTCGTTTGACCGATCGCCGATCTTACTTCTATCTTACCCGAATGTTTTTCAACAATTTTCTTAACAATATCTAGTCCCAAGCCAGTGCCTTCGCCAGCGGGTTTTGTGGTAAAAAACGGGTCAAATATTCGCGGCAAAATCTCCGGAGCAATTCCCTTGCCGCTATCGGTGACGCTGACGAACATCCTCTGATGTTCAGCTCTCACCTCTACTCTTAAAACTCCGCAATTGTCCATCGCTTGTAAACCATTGTGAATCAGATTTGTCCAAACTTGATTGAGTTCGTCTGGATAGCACAGCAATTGTGGCAGTCCATCTTGATAATCTCTGACAACTTCTACTCCCTGTTTGAATTGGTTGTAATAAAGAGTTAATATTGTTTCTATCCCCTCCGTAATATTGCCCATTACCTTTTCTCCCGTAGAGTTAGAGCGAGAATATGTTTTTAAAGCAAAAACTACTTTTGCCGCTCTATCTGTAGCTGTGATAATAGTATTTGTGCTTCTTTGCAAAGTAGAAAGTTGATAAGCTCGGTGCAAAATATCCGAGCTGTTAGAGTCTTGCAGCAAAGGCAAAATTGATTCGATATTGTCATAAATGCCGATGTCAACTAAAGTATCAGCTACTGTTTGTGGATTCGCAACATAACTGTTTGATAGTTGCCGAACTAAAGCTCTTTTGAACTGGCGTTTTTCTCGGTTAGAAAAGCAGATAGCCTGCTGGTATTTCGGCAGCAGCGTCAATAAATCCGAGTAGCGTTGTGGGGATATTTTGTCGAAAAAATCGGCGATTTCCGCAAGATTTTGATTGAAAAAATCGGCTAAATTTTCGACAGACGATCGAATCGCACCCAGGGGAGTATTGATTTCGTGAGCCACACCGGCAACAAGCTGTCCCAATGCAGCCATTTTTTCTGATTGAATCAGCTCTTGTTGCGTTGTTTGCAGGTTTTGCATGGCTTCGGAGAGTTCTCTGGTGCGCGAGGCTACTTGCATTTCCAAAGTTCTGTTGTACTCTGCTATTAGTTTCTCAGCTTGTTTGCGATCGGTGATATCGCTGAAAGCAGTAATCGCATAGACAATATTGTTTTTGTTGTCAAAAATCGGTTGCGAGTGCATTTCCAAAGGCACAATCTTGCCGGATTTGCGGACTTCTAAATTATCGGCGATCGTACTTTCGCCTTTGAGAGCTCGCAAAGCGGGCAATTGTCGATCGGAACAGGGGCTTTCCGTTCCTGAAATATATATTTCACCAGCCGAAACCAACTCTTCACCTGTAGGCGACGACGCAAAAACCTGACCGAGTAACCGCTGTCCGGTTTGATTGATATAGGATACCTCACCGTTGGAATTGTGTACAGTTATTCCAACAGGTACAGCCTCTAAAAACTGAGTCAATTTGCTTTGACTTTCCCACAGTTGTGCGTAAAGTTTAGCATTAGCAATAGAAACAGCAGCCTGCGTCGATAACACTTGCAAAACCTCTATTCTGTCATCAGTAAAAGCACTAGAAGTTAGATTGTTTTCTAAATAAATAATTCCAATTAATACACCTTGATTCAGCAAAGGCGCGCACAAAACAGACTGAGACTGATGTTGGATAATATACGGATCGCCAGTAAAGTTTCCCAGCTCGGCTGCACAATCTTCGACAATACTTTGTTTGGTACGGGCGACATAATTAACAATGGAAATAGGTAGACATTGTTCGGCCCGAATCGACTGCAAAACCTCAACGCGATCGCTATCAACTCTCCCCGAAGCTTCCACCAGCAACTCACCTCGATTTTCCAAAATCAAAAAACCCTTTTCTGCCCCGGCATTTTGCAGCATAATTCTCATCAAAGAAGCCAGCAACTTGTCCAGCACAATCTCGCTAGCGATCGCACCCGAGGCTTGCATCACTGCCGCAAAATCAAAACTTTTGTTAGAATCACCGCTCTTAGAAATATTAGTAATTGTAGTACAGTCGCTGCTCATGCTAGTTGCTGCGGGAATTGTAATTAAAAATTGAGGATAGTGTTTTTCCAAATCCTCAACTTTGCCTAAAGCTCCCCAGTGAGTGTAACAGTAGCGAGCGTCAGCCAAATAAACTCGCGCAATCTTACTTTTACCCCAACCGACATAAAATTTAGCTGCCAGTTCGTGAGCGAGAGCTTCTTCGTTAATATATTCATTTTTATGCGCTAAACTAATCGCGCGATCGTACTCTTCCATTGCCTGAAAAAAATCACCCAAAACCCGATGTTTCTCAGCCTCAACCAAATGAAATTTATGCAAGTGATTCATCGGGGCGCGGGCAGCCAATTTTTGCATTTTTTCTTGGTTTTTTCCTACTCTTTCTAGCAGACAATCTCGCTCCAAGCCATCCGCCTGGGGATACGCAGCGAGCGCAGCCAAAGAATCGTAAAAATAAAACACCGGCACAGTTAACAAACCAGTTCCTTCCCTTAAAATTTTTCGGAATTTACCTGCATTCTCCAGTGCTTGGGGCAAATCGCCGAACAAATAACACAGTACGAGTTTGTGCAAATAAAAGTAATGAATTCCTGTGCGATCGTTTGCTTTCATCAGCAATGGCAGCAGATGCTCTTCTTGGCAAGCTCTCCCCGATAAATTGCAGGGATTATTTGCCTCATTCAGCAAGTTAAGCACCGCTTGATGAAATATTTGATTGCACTGCAAATTGATTGATTGCTTGAGTTGAGCCAGCAGCTTGCTAGAAGAGGCAATTTCGCGTTTGAGCGCTGTAAGTTCTTGCCCAACAAAATAAGCATATTGAGATTTTTGTTGAACACAATAAGCGACAAACTCAAAATCTCCGTTTTTGAGCGCACTTTGATAGCTTTCTCGGAACATTGGCAGCGTTTCCCTGACATGATACTTGCTGTGAGCGATACAAGCTGCTACTAGATATAATATTCGGGCTCTGAGGTGGTTTGCATTAAACATCGAGACTAAATTTAAAGCCAATTCGCCTAACTTATTTGCCGATTCAATATCCAAAGATTCGCTGTTCAAAACTACGCCCCAAGCCGCATAAAAAAAAGCAGAAATCGGTGAATTTCCATACTGAATACATGAATTAATCTGTGACAAAACCAGCGGCGCGAACAGTTGAGGAGCGCAGTGAAATGCCGCAGGAACTATGCTTGCTGCGATCCTCATTGCGGCCAGTTGTTCGGGAGATGTCATCACAGGCAGACTCATCAAGTCTTCGATATTTTTTCCGGCTAATTTTGCCGCTGTTTGCTCTAATTCTTGCTGAATGCTTAACTCGCTAGGATTTTCCGAAAAACTTACACCAAATTGTGCTAGCACTTCTCTGCCGAGTGCGATCGCGTCTAGCTGTCTCCTCTGCACGATATAAGCTTGAATTTTTACCTCATAAACTTTGATTTTGTCTAGCAAAGTTCTCCCTTGCAGCAGCACAGTCCGAAACAACTGTTCCATCAGCTCAAATTCGCGGCTAAAATACGCCGCCTCAACTGATTCTACATAAATATTTAAAGTTAGCTCATACTGATTTTGCCAGCTATAATCTGCCAGTAATCGACGGCTGACAGTTAAATACTTCACCGCATCACTATAAGCTGCCCCCGCTTTAGCTTTTTTCCCTGCAATCAAATTCAAGCGAGCAATTTTATCACATTCTTTTCGGTCTAATTTGGCTGTTAAATCTAAACCTTTTTTGATGCCAAGATTAAGATGGTAGACAATCTTAAAAATATCATCTAGCAGAGTATTGGCAAATGTTTGCCATAGAAAATAACCTATTTTCCAGTGAAATATTTGTTTTTGCTGTTCGTCAATCAAAGCATAAGCTGCTTGCTGCACTCCCTCGTGTAAAAATTTAAAATTCACAATTAACAGCTCGGCATTTACCTCAGAAACTGGTAAAATTAAATTAGATTCCAGTGCAGCCTGGAGGTTGGCAAACACTAACTGTGGAGATTTTTCGGAAATCATCGAAAGCAGGTGCAAGTCAAAATCTGTTCCCACACAAGCTGCCAAGCCTAAAACTTGCTGCGTTGACTCTGGCAGTCTTGGTAGTTTGCCAATCATCAACTCGACTACATTATTAGTAATTTCCATCTCTTCGATTTGAGAAACATCCCACTGCCAGCTTGTTTGAAAACCCGCTTGATTTTTTTGGTATTCTGAAACAAAACTGGGGCATGAAGTAGGCTCAGAAGTCAATTGGGGACACCGAGTATAATTAAAAGTTATTAAGTTTTCGGCATGGAGCATTTTCAGAAATTCGCTGACAAAGAAAGGATTGCCCCCTGTTTTCTGCCTCACGACTGCCGCTAGGGGTGCTACTAATTTTTTGTCACTGCGTAAAGTCTCAGCAATCAAATTAGTAATGTCTGCTATTTCCAACGGAGGCAAGGTAATTTGATTTACCGTTGCTCCGAGTTTTCGCAATTCTGTCGTGGCTACCATTAAAGGATGAACAAAAGTGATATTTTTGTCGTGATATGCGCCAATAATCAATAAATATTCAGATGCTTTGCTAGCGGTGATTGGTGCGTAATTTTCAATATTTTGGCTGGCAGGGCTTGTCATTAAGCCCGCAGCTATCTGTTGAATTAATTTGAGGCTGGCGCAGTCTGCCCAGTGCAAATCATCTAGAAAAATAACTAAGGGATGCTCTTTTGAACAAAATACTCGCAAAAATTGGATGAATACTAAATTAAAACGATTGCTGGCCTCATTTGTGTCTAATTCCGGTACGGGAGGTTGTTGACCGATTATTAATTCTAAATCCGGAATTATATCAATAATTATTTGTGCGTTAGGTGCGATAGCTGCTAAGAGTTTAGCGCGCCATTGTTGAAATTGTTCGGCGCTTTCTGTGAGGATTTGTTGGAGCAATTGTTGAAAAGCTTTTATGATACCACTGTAAGGAACGTTTGGCTGCAATTGTTCAAATTTTCCGGTGATGAAGTAGCCGTTTTTTTCGATAATTTGCTGGTAAATTTCTTGTGCCAGCGATGACTTGCCTGTACCGCAATCACCTGCTATCAAAAATATTTCTACTCGCTTTTGTTCTTGAGAGTGGGGGCGACTGTCGGTGATTCGCTCAAATGCTGCGAGTAATGTTTTAATTTGTGTTTCGCGTCCGTACAGTTTTTGCGGAATTTTAAATCGATCGCAAATATCTTGGCTGGCTAGGGAGATTTCTGAGATTTGACCGCACGTGTTTAATTGGTTTAGGCATTCTTCTAAATCTGCTTTGATGCCCCAAGCACTTTGGTAGCGGTCGTCTGCATTTTTGGCTAATAATTTGGCGATTATATTAGAAACTGCTGCGGGAATTTGTCGATCGACTTCGGCGGCCGGTTTTGGCTGTTTGGCAATGTGGCAGTGTACTAATTCTAGGGCGCGGGCGGTGGCAAAAGGCAGTTGGCGAGTCAGCATTTCATACAGAGTTGCGCCGAGAGAGTAATAGTCGGTGCGATAATCTAGGCTGCGGTTCATTCTGCCAGTTTGTTCTGGAGACATATAGGCCAGAGTGCCTTCTAAAACCAGGGGATTTTTGAGGGCGGGTTGTTCGGTTAATTGTTCTGGCGCGAATACACTGGCTATGCCAAAGTCAATGATTTTGAGTTGGTTGGTGCTGCGATTGAGAACTATGTTGCCAGGGTTGATATCTTTGTGTATAATGTTGGCGGCGTGAATATTTCCTAAAATGTCGGCTATTTGAATGGCGAAGCTGAGAGCTTCCGAGAGGGTAAAAAAGCCAGATTGCATCAACCTTTTGAGAGATTCGCCTCCGAAGTCTTCTAGTACGATCGCAAAAGTGCGATCGTAGTTTTCTAGGCTGTAAGCTTTGACGACTCCTGGGAGATTTAAGCTGCTGATGATGTCATATTCTTGCTTTTGGCGGGCGAGTGCTGCTGGAGTGGGGTAGTCTTGCTTGAGTATCTTGAAGATTACGCGCTGGTCGTCGGTCGATCGCACTCCTCGGTAAACTAGAGATCGATCGCTTTCATAGATTTTTCTGAAAATTTTGTAGCCGGGAAAGTTGAGCATATCTGCTGAATCTTAGGGTGCAGGTTAAGGAAATTGTCAAGGAACCGCCTTTAAATCAGTGTAACTACTGATACGTGTCCGCAGGTATCGCCACAAATATTCTCAGACTTGCCGCCAGTAACTCGTACCGCAGAAAATCACGCTACGGGCAATTTTCAACAATTATCCTAGTTCCCAAAAACCATGCAGCGGCAGGCCCGCGATCCAAACCGCGAACTCGATCGTCCCCAATTTTTGAATCTTAAATATTAAATATTATCTTAAATGCTAAGCTGTTGTGCATTTAAAATCTATGTCAAAAAAAAATAAAACTATTGTGGGGTGGGCATCCTGCCAGCCCTGAATATGCAATGTTTATTTGCGCGACAACTTATAACCCTGCCTTTGTGCGCTAGCATTCAAGGCAGGGTTATTATTGAATATTCGGAATTCAGAGGCAGTAGCCATTGCTCAAAGGCAGGATTCGGCCTGGGCTCTAGCTGCACTACTCGCCCAATCTAGTTATTTTAGAGCTGCGTTCGACCAACATCAGCACTACATAAATAGTCATTACATAGCCGGCGGCCAGAATTGGAATAATGAGAGGAATATCGTGATAAATCATAATGATAACCAAAAGTCAAGGACGAGGAGGAGAAGGATAATTTCAATACCTGCGACATTAAGTCAGCACCTAAGACGATGCCTTGGTTCTGAAGACTGCTTTTCTAGATCAAACCTGCGGGAAGATTTAGGCGTTCCCGGTTAGTCGATTTAAGATTTTCCATTTTAGATTTACTCACAGATGAATCTGGGAGATTGAACAAGAGTCTAAAATTTTGCGATCTCCACGACAGCCCTGCGGAGGCTTCCGTTTTTCGGCGGGGTCAATAATGATTTACTGCTTTACAGATGCTTAAACAGCCTAAAACCATCCACTTTAGCTACTTTGAGCTACCGCGCAGATAAGATGCGCTTGTCTTAACTTCTGAAAATTCTTAGTCGCAATGAACTAAAAATCTGTCCCAGAAATTTTTTCTGCGAAAGGAGTAATCAAGCTGGCTCTACGAAACTCTTACAGGCATCTGAAAGCTACTTGCCAGCCTGTATCGACTACAGCCTGTACTTAATGTATAGAATTGTTTAAATCCTTAATACCTATAATAGCACAGGGTTTCTGGGATTTACAGATTTATGGGCATTGTGCTTAACAATTCTATACAATAGGCAACTCCTCTGGCGGCAGGCTACTCGCTGGAGGTAGTGGGGTGACTCGGAGCGGGCTAAAGATGAGAAATAAGTGGCGATCGCCTAAATTTCTCTTCCCTATTGCAGAGAATTATCTTAAAATAAAGATATGATATGTAAAATTTTGTTACTTTACGGCTTGAGTCGGCGTATCCATGATCTCTAGCACTGTCCTATTTTCCTCGGTAGAAGAAGACCTGCGACTGTTGACAGAAAACTTAAAACAGTTAGTCGGTGCCCGTCATCCCATCTTGTACGCGGCTGCGGAATACTTATTCGGCACAAAGGGAAAACGGGTGAGACCCGCAATAGTCTTGTTGATGGCCAAGGCGACTATGCCCGATCGCGAAATCACAGAAAAACACCGCCGCCTCGCGGAAATCACCGAAATGATCCACACGGCAAGTCTAGTCCACGACGACGTGGTAGACGAGTCGGACTTGCGGCGGGGAGTGCCGACGGTACACAGTCGGTTTAACAATCGAGTGGCAGTATTGGCGGGAGATTTTCTGTTTGCTCAATCTTCTTGGCATTTAGCAAATCTGGACAACCTGGCAGTAGTCAAACTGCTTTCGGAAGTGATTATGGATTTAGCAGAGGGGGAAATTCAACAGGGACTAAATGGATTTGACACGAGTTTGTCGATCGAAGCGTACCTCGAAAAAAGTTACTACAAAACAGCCTCTTTAATTGCCAACAGTTCTAAAGCAGCGGGCTGTTTGAGTGAGGTTTCAGGGGAAATAGCAGAAGATTTGTACAACTACGGTCGCAACATTGGTTTGGCATTCCAAATAGTAGATGATATATTAGATTTCACCGCTTCAACGGAAACTTTGGGGAAACCCGCAGGCTCGGATTTAATTGGCGGTAATCTGACAGCGCCAGCACTATTTGCCCTGGAGGAAAAGCCTTATTTGGAAGTTCTCATAGAACGCGAGTTCGCTCAAGAAGGAGATCTACAGCAGGCTCTGGCACTGGTAGCAGATTCCCGAGGTATAGAGCGATCGCGAGAACTAGCAACAAATCACGCGCACAAAGCCGTCGAATACTTGGCAGCGCTGCCGCATTCAGAGTCCCGCCAAGCTTTGATTGATTTAGCAGATTACGTTTTGAGCCGACTTTATTAGCAGGAAGAAGGAAGAAGGAAGAAGGAAGAAGGAAGAAGGAAGAAGGAAGAAGGAAGAAGGAAGAAGGAACTGGTTATTAGTTACCAGCTTGGGGCTGCCAAGTCCCAAGTCCCAAGTCCCAATTCCCAACTCCCAATTTCCAATTTCCAACTATGCGATATCCGGGGGGAGATTGCTAGAATTTGGCGGTGGAGCCGATCGGTACTGTTGCAAATAAACGCTAATTAATTCCTGCACTTGCTCGCGAGGGATTTCCGTTCCGACTTCCTGATTGCCGGGATTTTCAAAAAAAACAATGCTGTCTAGACCTTCGAGAGCGATCATCTGAAATAAAATGTGAGTCACAGGCAAAAGCACCGGTCTGACGCGATCGGCCGCCACCGCCGCCGCAGAGGACGCATCTTTAAGAGTGGGAAAAGCATAAATCACCTTCTTCTGGCGTCCCGGTTGCTTGAGATTGCTCAAAACCACGATCGCCCAACTTTCGTCTAACGCTTGCAGGATCGAGTATTCGAGGTGCTGTAGCTGTTGGGCTATTAAAATCAGCGCCGGAGCGATCGCCTGTAAGATTTGTGGCGTCGAACCGTCGGGCGGAGCTTTTTCGATCAGTGCTTGAATCTGTTGGTCAAAATCCATCAGTCAGTTAATGTGAGATTTGAGTTTCAGAATTTCAGGGTAACAGGTGCGCGTCCAAGTATGTGATCTGCAGCACTGCCACTATAAAATGTAAAATCCCAAATATAAAGTCCCAGGGTGTGCTAGTTTCATTGTTAGCTGTAAACCATCATGCGGGAAATCTGCCAGAGCGTGGAAACCATATTTCAACTGCTGTTAGACGAACTCAAAAAGTCCACTCGCGCGTCTGAGCAGAACTGCCAAGATGTAGCAGGGCGACTCGCAGCAGAAGTCACCAGGATATGCACAGAAAGCCAGCGGATTCAAGACTCCGGAGACATAGAAGGTGCAGCCGAGAGCCTTGCCCAGCACCGCTTGCAACAATGCCTCCACTACTACAATTTAGGCTCCGGGCCCGGGCGAGTAGAATTGCACAGCACCCTCAGCGCGATCGTCTATCGCTACATCACCCCTCCCCAAGTGCAGTCTAGCTATCAAGCGCGAATAGAACTGATCAGAGATTTCTTGCAAGGATTTTATCTCGAAGCCTTAAAGGCATTCCGGCGCGAAACCCAACTACCACCCACATACAGTCCCCGCACTCGCTTAGAACTAGCAGAGTACATGGCCTTTGTAGAGCGCTTCGGCAAGCGGCGCATTCCTTTACCTCGGAACCGCAGCCAGCAACTAATTATTTTACGGGCCCAAACCTTTTCCCAGCAGCAGCCCAAAGAAACCTCTGTAGATATGGAACAAGCCGCTGACGGAGGCGCTTCAGATTCCGACCAAACTTGGAACGACACCTCGGTACACTCCGTGCGGGAAGCGATGGCCGGACAGGGTTCATCTGCAATTCGCCCCCAAGGCGACGAGTCAGAATCTCTACGACAAAACGTAATTGACGAATTAGTCGCTTACTTAAAAGAGCGCAACCAACAAGAATGCGCCGATTACTTCGTGCTCCGCTTGCAAGACTTGCCCACTAATGAAATAGAGTCGCTTCTTGGCATCACTCCGCGCCAAAGAGACTATTTGCAGCAGCGCTTCAAGTACCACTTGCTCAGGTTTGCCATGTCCCACCGCTGGGAACTCGTTCACCAGTGGCTGGAAGCAGATTTAGACCGCAATCTGGGTTTGCTGCCTTCTCAGTGGCACGCTTTTGGCGAGCAAATTGGTCTAGAGGGACAGCGTTTGCTAAAGTTGAAACAACAGGGTCTGTCAGAGTCAGCGATCGCGCAAAGCCTCGGCAGCACGGTAGCCCAGGTACAGAAACGGTGGTTTAAATTGCTGGAACTTGCCTGGGAATTGCGAAATCGTTCAGATTCCGGAGAAGGGGCATCTACTGATGAATAACGAAACGAACAGGGATGCAGAGGCTTTCGAGCGCCATTTTTTAGACTGGATATTGCAGGCGCCAATCCAGAATGCCTCTAGCGAAGATCAGGAAAATCTTTCTGAACCCACTCCCTCAGAAGAGTGGGACGACACAGAAGAGAATTCCGGGGTGGAATACTGGGAATGGGACGAACCAGACCCGATCGACTACCAAGCCGGAGAGCACAGCAATGCTCCCGCACAACCCCTGACTATTGGAGATATACCGACCGTGCAAGACCGTTTTCAGACCTTGTTAAAAGAAAGGCTTAGAGCCGAAATTGAATCCAACCCGCCGCTGTTCCCCTGGGAAACAGAACTCAAAAGCTACGACTACGACTATCCAGACGATGCAGTCCCCCAATGGGTTCCCCCCCTGCACGTCTGGACCCCCCAACTACAAAATATTAGATGGGGTCGCCTGCCAATTCCGATCGCCCAAGAGGTTTTTGCTCAACTGCTAGAACCTTGTCAGGAACTGGTAATGTCGTCGGTGCGGGAAGGCTTGAAATTAGTTCGCGCTGTAGATAGCTTGTTTCCGGGCCAGTCTCAGGAACTTAACGAACTAGCTGGTATCGTACTCCTGGGTGCTACCAGAGGAATTACAGGTTTAGAACTAGAAGATTTACCGAATTACGAAGTGGCAACTACCGACCAACAAATGCTGATGTCGCTGTTGGCCGCCCGAGAAATCATTGACTCTCTAACTTTGAATTGTCCTGTAAATCAGCCGCCGGTTTCCCGACAATGGTTGACAGCTTTGGGTTCGCTGACTCTGCAGGCTCAATACCTGTCCAACCGCAACACAGAACCACCAAGACCGTGTTTAAGAGTTGAGTGCGAATTTCCTGGGGCAGGAAGTTTGGAACTCAAGGGAGGAGATGCCGAAGCAACTGCACAGCGTCCGAATTCCGGGCATTTAAGTGTGGAATTGTTTGACCCGCAACCTGACAAGACTTATGCCCTAGAAGTTCGATTCCAAAACTTCGAGACACGACCTTTGATGTTTGCTATTCGTCCAATTTTGGCTGGATAAAATAGCAATTATAAAGGTACAATTAGAGCAAATAACTGCGTTTTTTACTCGGCGGTTTGAGTTCACACAAAAACAGATACAATCTGCTTAATTTTGTCGGGGAAAGCCAAAAAATTTAGATATTAGTTCAATCCCCCAGATTCATCTGTCAAGTTAATCGGTGGATTCAATCTAAAATCTAATCATAGAGAAATAAGATTTAGATATTAGTTAAAACCCAGATTGCATCTGTGGATTCAATCTAAAATCTAAAATCTAAAATCATGGGATGGGTGCACATGACAACTGATAACCAGCGAAAGATACCTGTGTTGGGTAAACTGTGGGAGCGGATTGAGGCAATGCCTCCGCCCGTGACTGAGGATTCTTTGCTGCTGCGAATCCTAGTTCAGTTGTTGGTAATTGTGGGAATTGTAGCTACTGACGTTGCTTCTGAACAAGCCCTGAACCTGTGGGCTGTGCCTGTTAGTATTGTGGGAGCAACTTGGAGTTGGTACCGCCGCCGCGATCGCAATGTAGCTGCTAAGTTCTGCATCGCTATTGGAATGCTAGTGGCGCTATTCGCTTTTTTTACCCGCTTGGTAGGAGAATTAAACGATACGCGGTTAGTTTTGGCGCAATTGTTAATTAACATTCAAGTGCTGCACAGCTTCGATTTACCCCGCCGCAAGGATTTGGGATATTCGATCGTCATCGGGCTAATTCTGCTGAGTGTAGCGGCGACTATCAGTCAAACGCTGACTTTTGGGCCGTTTCTGTTGGCGTTTTTGGCTTTAGCGCTGCCGACT
>NZ_JADEWV010000472.1 GCF_015207455.1 Microcoleus sp. LEGE 07076 | reverse complement strand
GGGTTTCCAAAGGAATGATATCCAGTGCAGTTTGATTGGTTCCCTCCAAATACACAGGCGGCGCCACCCCAGCCTCATAGGCCTCCAGCCAGCGGCTGGCGCATCCACACCATCGGTCTCCGGGCTTTAGCCCGGCAAATCGATATTGGGGCATGGGGCTGATCAAATCATTGCCCATGCGCAACTGGAATTCCAGAAACTCTTGAGTGACTTTTGCACACACCACATGGCGACCCAAATCGTTGGGACCGGTACTGCAACAACCGTCTCGCATAAAACCAGTAAGAGGCGCGTAAGAACAGGCAAGCAAGGGCCCGCCGAGAACATTTTTATCTTGTTTCACAGTAACTTTCGACATGAATTATTTTGAACCGGGAACGGGCACAACGGCCATGGTGAGTCGGGAAATACAACTGAGCTTTCCACTGTCATCGTACAGCTCAATATTCCAGACTTGCGAGCTTTTGCCGGCATGCCATAACTTGGCTGTGCCCGTCACTTTGCCGCTTCTAACGCCACGCAGATGATTGGCGTTGACCTCTTGTCCAACGCAATAAAATTTGCTGTTGTCAACCAGCAAATTGGCACCAATACTTCCCAAGGTTTCAGCAAGCACCACATTTGCTCCGCCATGAACCAGGCCAAAGGGCTGAAACGTGCGGGTGTCTGCAGGCATGGTGCCGCGAATGTAATCGGGCCCCACTTCGGTGATTTCGATGCCCAACGCCTCACAGGCTGTGTTTTTACACATGGCATTCATGTTTTCCAGATTGGGAGTGGAAAACCAAATGGATTCTTGATTGTTTTGCATGGCTGCAGAGTCTCTGTAAGTTTAATTTGTGTCCTATTTTAGGCATGCAATTTAAACTTTGGGAGAAGCCTCGATAAGTTTGGCCACTGTATTAGACAAATTTAGGGCAGTTTCATCTTTTAGGCGTTGACAGTTGCTGTACAAGTCGGCCTCGCTGAAGGAAAAACCAGCGCCAGCATGGGCCACGGCGATCACATTGCCACTGGCGCAAGGTGCCAAAGCCATTGCATGCCCATCGAACGCATCCAGCAAGCGCTGCTTGCTCTGGGTTGAATCTTTCTGATTGCTTAAAAGATTGGCGACCAGGTACCCCTGCTCACTCAACAAGGCCTTGCAGTTCAGGTAAAACGCAGTCGAATTCAACGGACCTACTTTGGCTTTGCCATCAAAACCATCCACCATGATCAAGTCGAATTGCCGGGAATAGCGGCTTGCCGCAATAGCCACGTAGTCTGCGCCGCAACTC
>NZ_JADEWV010000215.1 GCF_015207455.1 Microcoleus sp. LEGE 07076 | reverse complement strand
CGCCGAAACCGCAGCCCAAACCAGCCACGCCGGGAGTCCGCACCGCACCATCTGAGCGGACGGTGCCTTTTCCGGTGAGTCCGGCAGATACGATCGAAGTTAAGGCCGACAGCCAAGAATTTGATGACAAGCAGCAAATCGTGACGGCGGTTGGTAATGTGGTGGTGCGGTTCCGGCAAACTGTGATTGATGCCGATCGCGCGATCGTCAACTTAGTCACCCGCCAAGTGATAGCATCCGGCAATGTCGCCTATACCCGCGGCCAACAAGTAATACGCGGCCGCCAGATGGAATTCAATCTAGGACTCAATGCCGGCACCGTCGAACAAGCAAGCGGCGAAATATTTCTCCCCGCCGCCAGCACCGAATTAACACCCACACTACCCACAGATATCAGTGCCGGCACCATTCTCGAACAGCCTCTGAGCGATCGAATTACCAGCCAGCAGCCCCTGCGCCAAGTCAAATCCTCCGGAGCAGCCACCGTTACCGTCGGCGGCGGCGGACAGCTAGCAGCCCCCCAAGTTGTCGGCGCAGTCAACCGCGTCCGCTTTGAAGCAGAACGCCTCGAACTTCTGCCAAACGGCGTCAGAGTAGCAACCAACATTCGGATTACTAACGACCCGTTTTCCCCGCCAGAATTTGAATACAGAGCCCGGAGGGCCACGATTACAAGGATTTCCCCCACGGCTGAAGAATTAGTCACCAACTCGCCCCGTTTAGTGTTCGACAACCAAATCAAAATACCCGTGTACCCCCGCAGGCAAGTGTTTGACAGCAGGCAACAAAACGGCCCTTGTTTGACCTTTGGCTACGACGGCGGGGACAGGGGCGGTTTGTATGCCGAGTGCGGTTTTCAGGTGTTGCAAAACGGGCCGGTGCGACTAACCCTGACACCCCAAATTTACCTTCAGCGGGCAGTGGAAAAGCACGGCGGCAATCCGTTTTTTCCAGACAGTTACGGGCTCAAAGCCAAGTTGACTTCTAGGCTGGGCCCGCGCACCAATCTGGAAGGTTCGGCGATATTTCTGAGTTTTGAAGATTTCCCGAATTTGCCAGAAAACAGCTTTCGGGGCAATTTGCGCCTGCGGCAGTCGATCGGCACTCACTCTCTAGCGGCAGAATACAGTTACCGCGATCGACTGTTTAACGGCTCTCTGGGCTTTCAAACCGTACAGAGCAGCCTCGGAGCAGTCCTGACTTCCCCAGTCATCGGGCTCGGAGGAACAGGCATCAATCTCAGCTACCAAGCCGGGTATCAATTTATCAATGCTGACACCGATCGAGCAGACTTGCTCGAACCAGTGCGAGAAAACAACCGCATCGATTTGGGCCGCGCCCAAGCCAGCGTCGCCTTGAGCCGCGGCTTCAACCTGTGGCAAGGTCAACCCCTGCCCCGCACGCCCACCCAAGGTTTGAGGTACACCCGAACGCCAGTGGTTCCTTTCTTGCAACTGGCCTTGGGAGTCCGGGGAGTTGGCTCTTATTACAGCAGCGGCGACCGACAAAACTCGATCGCCAGCAGCATCGGCATTCAAGGGCAGTTCGGTCATTTCTCCCGCCCTTTCCTCGACTACACTGGATTTAACGTGACTTACACTCAGGTAGCGCAAGACGGCACATCGCCTTATTTGTTCGATCGGCTAGTAGATTTGAAAGTCCTGTCTTTTGGACTTGTCCAGCAAGTTTACGGAGGGTTTCGAGTCGGGTTTCAAAGAGCGATTAATTTAGACAGCAAGGAAGCAATCAGTACCAACTACACTTTAGAATACAGCCGCCGCAGCTACGCAATTATTTTACGTTTTAACCCCGAACGTCAAGTCGGCAGCCTGACATTTAGAATCAGCGACTTCAACTGGAACGGCACTCCCCAACCTTTTTCCGGGGACGTGCGAACAGTAGAAGGAGGCGTGCGTTTATCCGATTAATTCAATTGGCTAATAGGGAATTTGTCAAACAGGGTATTTGGAACCAACACTCAACAGACAACAGTCAACCGTCAACACTCAACCGTCAACACTCAACCGTCAACACTCAACACTCAACACTCAACAGTCAACACTCAACACTCAACACTCAACAGTCAACAGACAACAAATGATAGAAGTGACGGCAATATCTGCACAAGCAGCGGCTCTGCTGGTTCACTACGGCTTTGACCTAGGTGGCAAAAAAGCCGAGAAATTGGCGGGTGAATGGCTGACCAAGTATCCCGGCTACTGGCTGCGTTTAGCAGTAGTTGAAGCGCTTTATCAAGGGCGCTACAAGGCTGTTTCCGTCGGACAGCTATTGAGTATGTGGCATCGGATAGGAGAACCTCTCTATCATTTTAATCGCGAGTTTGAACGCTTAGTCTGCAACAATTTTCCTCAAGATTTAACTTCTGAAAAAGATGCGGGGGAGTCGCCGGACGATAGAGTTTTATCGAACCCCGAATCAGCAGAAGTTAGTGTCGCAGAGTTAGATTTGCCGACGTCGTCAGAGCCCGAAGTCGATCGCGCGCCAGAGACAGAAGTCCCGAACACAGAAATACAGGAAACAGAAAAAATGCCTGCGGGCGATCGTACAAAAGAAAGTACAGAAGTTGTAGTATATGAAGACGTAGCTGTTACCGCCGTCGCCGATCGAGCCGAGGTCGATCGCTTCTTAGCGGGCAAACCTGCCGCCAAATCATTCCCAGTTGTCAAACACACTGATTTTCACGCCAAGTTAAAAGCCGTTGCCCTCAAAGGCCGCATAAATAAGAGACAAAGCAGAAATAAGGTGTAAACTTTGGGAATAAAATAGTTATTTTTGACAGTCCCAAAAATAGAGATAGTCCCCGATTTAAGTAGTGGAAAGTCAAAAAGATCAGACCCAAGTTTAATGTCTCATATCGTGGACGGTTGCATCCCAATCATAAAATCGAATCAACAGTTAACACTCAACCATTCAGTTTTTCGACCCGCCAGTCAACAGTCAACCGTCAACAATTCCGGTATGAGTGCAACCGCAATTGATCTCAGATTCATCCGCAGAGCAAATTTCAAATCGACGGAATATTAACTTTTCGGACTTACTCCCATCCGAATTTCCGAACAAAAAGATGCCTGTTCGGTACCGTTAGCTTGTTTAACAACGCTAGTCCGCAGCCGCAGATTGGGCATGAGATACCACAGCCTTTCTTCGGCACAGACTGTATCCGATTCTGTAATCAATGTCAGCACATCATCGCCGCCCATCACGTAGCGACTGTTTCCCCTTTCTTGCAACACTTGACCTTCGCTAGGATTGTCAGGATTCGGCACGATCGCTAAAATTGTAGAACCAACTTGTTTAGCTTGGTTGCGATCGGCAGTACCATCCCAAGAAATCCGAACGCCCTTTAGTTTAGTGGAAGTCGGATCGATCGAGTGCTGTTGGCAAAGTTTGACAACTGCTGCGTCGCTAGCTGTCACCATTTCTATTTTGAGGTCAGATTTACCTGCTTGCAATTCGCCAGACTTAAGATTGTGTACGGTACGCTGGGAAAACCATTTACCTGCACTCAACTCAAAAAACTCAATCACATCCATGAAATTTGTCTCTAAACTTAAAATAGTTGTTTATTTTCGATCGCCACTTGTGCGCTGGGGACTGTTAAACCCGGTTTTTTCCTGCGTACAAGTGGTGGTGAAACCGCAATCAAACCAACGATTTTGGCTAAAAACCCGGTTTAACAGTCCAACTCCTGTTCTATATTTTAAAGGAATGGGGCGCGCCTGCAAAACTTTCCGAGAGTTTTGGGCGAAGCCGATTGCAAATGCCGCCCCGGTACAAAACTCAACCGGAGGGACATCTAGCTCCCCGATGCGGCCAAATTGACAGAAAATTAAAGTATCCCCCATCCTGTCTGCCGCCAGTCTTGCAAAATCAAATAGGATTGCCACACATCAAAATTTTTAGCTTTGAGACGATCGACAATCATTGCCCAAGCACCAGCTATGTTAAGAAAAACAACGATATATGTCAGATGGTTGTCGATCGGTAAATTTAAAAATGTTGAATTAAATTATCTTGGCAGCAGTTGACAATAATCGAACTCCTCGAACATTCTCAAAGCAGAGTCTGACTCAAAAACCAGCGAGGCATCGAAACATCACCCTCATCGAGGGCAGCAGCACCGTAGCAAATAACCTTCAAATATGTCATGCTAAGTCAAGAGGTAAGTCAAGAGCAAAGATTCTCGATCAAGTTTTGAGCAAGGTGCAGCTAGCGATCGCATACATTTTAAAAAAAAGACATCCACAAATTTATGAGCGAGTTTACCCAAGGGCTGGATAAAATGCAGCCCGCAGAACAGACACACTGTCTGAAAATCCTGCCAAATCAACTAACAGCAACTTCAGACTCAGAGAAATTATACAGCTTACTAACAGATTACAATTTTATCGAAGCCAAGCTGTCAGCATCAGGAGTACAAGCCCTAATAGAAGATTACGATTTGGCAACAAATTTCGATATTATTACCCCAGACGAAAAAGCCTACAAATTCAAATTAATTCAAGAAGCAATTTGTCTTTCTGCCCACATTATAGCCAAAGACAAAACCCAACTAGCAGCCCAACTAATTGCCCGCTTAAGGCCTTTTGAAATCCCAGAAATTCAAGCACTGGTAGCACAAGCAAAACAACAGAAAAACCCCTGGCTGCGCCCGCTAACCACCAGCTTTACCCCTCCTGGCGGGAGATTGCTGCGAACCCTCACCGGACATACAGATTGGGTACAAGCTGTAGCAATCACCCCCGACGGCAAGCGGGTAATTTCTGCATCCTCCGACCACAGTCTCAAAATTTGGCACTTAGAAACAGGAGAAGAACTTTTCACCCTCAAAGGTCATCTTACCTACGTCAATGCTGTAGCCGTCACCCCAGACGGCACTAAAGTAATTTCTGGTTCTTGGGACAATACTATTAAAATTTGGAATTTAGCAACAGGAACAGAAATATCAACATTGGCAGGCGATACTTTCGCAGTAGAAGCAGTAGCAGTAACACCCTCGGGCAATCAAATAATTTCTGGTTCCTGGGACGGCAGCATAAAAGTTTGGAATTTGTCAACAGGAGGAGTGATTTTCAACCTAAAAGGTCACAGCAGCTTTGTCCAGTCCGTAGCAATAACTCCCGACAGCAAACTGTTGATTTCCGGTTCAGGAGACAACAGCATCAAAGTCTGGAACCTAAAAACAGGAAAAGAACTTTTTACCCTCAACGGTCATGCAGACTGGGTAAAAGCAGTAGCAGTTACTCCCGATGGCGAAAAAATCATTTCCGGCAGTTACGACGGCACTGTAAAAATTTGGAGTTTGTCCGAACAAAAGCAGCTTTTTACTTTAGGAAAACACGGAAGTTTCGTTCAAGCTGTGGCAGTAACTCCCGACGGCAAGCGGGTAATTTCAGCTTCCGGCGACAAAACGCTGAAAGTTTGGAATCTCGCAACAAAACAAGAACTTTTCAGTTTTACCAATCACATCGCCCCAGTGAATGCTGTGGCAGTTACCCCCGATGGCAAGCGGATAGTTTCTGGTTCCTCAGACAAAACCCTCAAAGTTTGGCACTTAGAAATAGGGCAAAAAAATTTCTCATTTGCAGGTCACGACGACTGGGTAAATGCTGTAGCAGTGACGGCGGACTGTACTAAAGCAATTTCCGGATCTGGAGACAACAGCATTAAAGTCTGGAATCACAAAAACGGACAGGAAATTTGTACTATTGCGGGACACCAAGATTGGGTAAAAGCGATCGCAATAACACCAGACAGCAAGCGAATAGTTTCGGGTTCCGGCGACAAAACCGTAAAAGTTTGGGATCTAGAAACCGGAAAGGAAATATTTACTTTGACGGGTCATACGGACTGGGTAAACTCTGTGGCAGTGACTGGGGATGGAACGATCGCGATTTCCGGTTCTGAAGACAAAACTATTAAAGTTTGGAATCTAGAAACCGGAAAGGAAATTTTTACTTTTTCCGGTCATGAGGACGGGATAAAAGCTGTGGCAGTTACTCCCGATAGCAAGCGGATGATTTCGGCTTCCGGCGACAAAACTCTGAAAGTTTGGAGTTTGGGGAAAGAAAAGAATATTTTGGCAAATTTATGGGATTTAGCAGTCAAAAATCTACTTTTCACCCTCAAAGGTCATGAAAGTTTTGTGAATGCTGTGGCAGTTACGGCGGATGGCAAATGGGCAATTTCAGGCGGCCGTGAAAACAATCTGAAAGTTTGGAATTTGTCAAGTAGAAAAGAAGTTTTTACTTTAGCAGGTCATGGGGATGCGGTAACATCTGTGGCGACTGTGGGAAATAAGGTGATTTCTGTTTCCGACGACAATACTCTCAAAGTTTGGGATTTATTGAGTCGAGAAGAAATTGCTAGTTTCATGGGAGATAGTGCTTTGAAAGCTTGCGCTATTGCACCGGATGGGGTGACAATTGTGGCGGCGGAAGCTTCGGGACAAGTGCATTTTTTGAGGTTGGAAGAGGGAATTGGTCATTAGTTATTGGTTGTTGGTTATTGGTTATTGGTTATGATGCCGATCGCACTTTTGCTAAAATTTAAAAGTGCGATCGCCCTTTGCCCAATCCAGTCTACAATTATTCCGGTTCAATTCCCATCGAGCGCAGTCTTTCCGCTAGGACAGCAGCCCAAAGTGCGATCTTTCTCAATACAATAGCCTATTCATCTTGCTCTCTCCTCTCTAACTCCGCGCCCTCAGCGCCCTCTGCGGTTCATCAAAAAAAATCTGATTCACCATCAAAAACAGGGCAGACACCGCCCGCCCCAGCCAACTAACGCCTCTGCAACGTCACCCCACGAATAGAATAATCCAAAAGCTCGATCGGGTGCATCAAAGTAACTTGTTTACCCTGCAACTCCAAATGCTTCTTAATTTGCAAAGAACAACCCGGATTAGAAGAAGCAATCAACTCGGCCCCAGTATTCAGCAAATTCTCCACCTTCTGCACACCCAACTCATCAGCAATTTCGGGCTGAAGCATATTGAAAACCCCCGCGCTACCACAGCACAAAGCAGCATCCAGAGGTTCTTTTAACCTCACACCAGGAATTTGTTGCAGCAACTGGCGCGGCTGCAAACCAATCTTTTGTCCGTGCAACAAATGACACGCATCCTGATAAACAATCGTCAAATCTCCCTCAACCAGAGGATTGAGTTTCGCCGTCATTCCCGCACTTGCCAAAAACTCCTGCACGTCTTTCACATTAGCAGCAAACTTCTCAGCTTTCTCCCGATATTCCGCATCATCAGCTAAAATGTGACCGTATTCTTTCAAAGTGTGACCGCAGCCGGCTGCGTTGATAATTACAAAATCAACATTAGTATTTTCAAAACTGTCAATCATTTGTCGCGCCAAAGACTTCGCCTGTTCAGCTTGTCCTTGATGTTCCGGCAAAGCAGCACAGCATCCCTGACTTTTCGGAATCACAACCTCGCAACCGTTAGCCGTCAAAACACGCACCGTAGCCTCATTAACAGGCGAGAACAACAACCTCTGCACACAGCCTAAAATCACGCCAACTCGATAGCGTTTCTCCCCTTGTGCGGGAATAACCTCCGGTAAATTATCCCGAAAAGAATCAACTGTCACCTGCGGCAAAATTGATTCCATCGCCGCCAAGCGAGGAAATACTTTTTTCAGCAAACCTGTTTTACGAATTAGTTTTGGCAGTCCTAATTTTTGATAAACAAACAGCGGTACAAGCAAAGGCCGCAATCTGTGAGGATAAGGAAAGAGATTAAAAATCAGAGTGCGAATTACATTGTCAGAAAAAGTGCGTTTTTGGTTTCTGGTAACTTGGTGGCGAGTTGCAGAAATCAACTTGTCGTATTGAACTCCAGAAGGGCAAGTTGTAACGCAGGCCAAACAGCCCAAACAAGTATCAAAATGCTGCGAAGTTGCTGAATTTAAAGGTGCATCGCCCTCGTTAATTGCATCCATTAAATAAATGCGACCTCGGGGCGAATCCATTTCTTTGCCTAGTACGCGATAACTCGGACAAGTTGACAAGCAAAAGCCGCAGTGTACGCAAGTATCGATTAATTTCGGATCCGGCGGATTGTTAGCATCGAAACCGATTTCGAGAGTTGGCAAGTGCGGATTTTGTGCTAGGAAATTGCTTTCTTTCGCTGGTTTTAAATCCTGACTAGAAATTTGAGATGTTTCTGAAGTTTGCATAGGGCAGAAAGAAGTTCGGCAGCGGATTATTTAACGGATTTAACGCATGAAGTTTAGTCAACGGAACACACTCTCTTCTCTTTCCTTCCTTCGCGTTCTTTGCGCCTTCGCGGTTCATAAAAAAAAGCATCTGATTCACACTAGAAAACGATCGCAATTTAACATATTTCCCGGATCAAACTCTTGTTTGATCCGGCGCATTAAATCGATCGCACTTCCAGTATAGCCCCAAACATCTAACTCCTGCTTGATGCGAGTCGGTGCTGCCAAAACAGTCAGAAAACCGCCTTTAGCTTCGCACCCTTGGCGTACCTGCAACAGCGTTTGAGCAGTCGCCGTCTCAAACCGCAAAACCCCCAAACCGCTGCCGGCATGAATCAAAGCGTCCTGTACCGGCAACTCGTTAATTGCCTTGACAGCTTCCGACGGTCTGATGCCTATTTTACAAATAATTGCTGAATTATGGGCAGAATTCCACATTGTTTCTGGCAATTTTTCCCATAACTGACGCTCATCATTACCGCCGCAGCTAGTACCTTGCAAGCCCAACTTTTCGCCAACTTCCAACAAGCGGGCTGATTGTTGTTTGACGCTTTCGGCGATACTTTGAAACCTTACGATTAATCCCGAACCTTTACCCAAACTCTGTTTTTCTACTAACTGCGGTGACAGCAAATCAACGGCTGTCGGAGTCAAGGCAGAGGATAACAAGATTTGAGCAGCTTGGGCTAAAGCATTAGTTTCCCCTGTCAGCACTACAGTTTCCGATGATTCGGGCAATGGATAAACTCGGAAAGTTACTTGAGAAATGATGCCCAACGTGCCGTAGGAACCGGTCAACAGTTTCATTAAGTCGTAACCGGCGACATTTTTAACGACTCGACCGCCGGCTACAGCTATTTTACCGTCCGATCGCACAAAGGTGATTCCCAACAGCAAATCGCGCACCCCCCGGTAGCGGTGTCGCAGCGAACCCGTATCAGCAGTAGCCACAATCCCGCCCAAAGTTGCCTGTTGCGGATATGCTGGATCGATCGGCAAAAATTGACCTGCTGCAGCTAAAATTTCCTGCAAATCCGCAAACTTCATCCCCGCTTCCGCAGTCACCGTTAAATCGCCCACAGCGTGTTCTACAAGCCTGTTTAAGCGCGATGTACTCACAGCCGCGATCCCCCCTAAATCCCCCTTAAAAAGCGGGACTTTGACAACATCTTGCTCCCCCCTTGGTAG
>NZ_JADEWV010000471.1 GCF_015207455.1 Microcoleus sp. LEGE 07076 | reverse complement strand
GACCCGTGTATCTCGTTTTTCGGCTCTTTTTCCCTCTGCCTCATCATAGTTTTTTTCCACGCTCGTGGGATGTTTGGTTTCACCCTTTTTTAATTCGCCAACAGTCTCTTGAAACCGCGTCTACACAGACACTCACCCGACGGGAGCGGGTTGAAGATAAAATAAGACGGCGGTTGCAACCGCCGTCTTATTATTAACCAAGACTAATTACCCATCATTATGTATTTGAATTTTTCCCGACGAAACCTCACTCCTTATTTGTTTTTATTTCCGGCTTTACTTGTGTTGAGTTTGACTGTATTGTGGCCTGCGCTGCAAGCTTTTTATTTGAGTTTTACGAGTTACGAATATGACTTGACGCAAGCGCCACAGTGGGTGGGTTTGAAGAATTTTGAGCGGCTGTGGGCCGATCGCACTTTTTGGCAAACTTTGACCAATACGCTGCTGTATCTGATCTGTGTTGTGCCTGTATTGGTTGTTCTACCGTTGGGAATGGCGATTTTGTGCAATCAAAAGCTGCGGGGGATGAACTGGTTCCGCGCAGCATACTACACGCCTGCGGTGATTTCGATGGTTGTCGCCGGGATTGCTTGGAAGTGGCTGTTTGCTGAGACAGGATTGCTGAATCAGTTGGGAGAATTGCTGGGTTTGCCTCCGGTTTCTTGGCTGGCCAACCCCAAGGTGGTACTCTTTAGCGTGATGGCAGTTACTGTCTGGAAAGGCTTGGGTTATTACATGGTAATTTATTTGGCGGGGCTGCAATCTATTCCGGCAGAACTTTATGAAGCGGCTGCTATTGATGGTTCCGAAGGTTTGCGAAAACACTGGGATATTACTGTGCCGCTGATGAAGCCTTATTTAATTTTGGTGGCGGTGATTTCGGCTATTTCTGCTACTAAGGTTTTTGAAGAAGTTTATATTATGACTCAGGGCGGCCCTCGCAATAGTTCTAAGACTGTTGTTTATTATCTTTACGAACGGGCTTTTAAGGATTTGGAAATTGGTTATGCTTGTACGATCGCCCTGGTGTTGTTTTTGCTGATTTTGGGTTTGTCAGTTTTGCAAGTTAGCCTTCAGGGTTTGACTCGCAATGATTGAGGAGTCATTAGTCATTAGTCATTAGTCATTAGTCAGTAGGGGCGGTGCCCCCGTGCTGACAGGTGTAGGTTTTTTACAATTAGGAGGAGTTACAAGCATAAAAGGCATCCACAGGAGTTTCAGGGAAAGAGCTCCAACGCTCAAGATGTATAGGAATATTGTTGAGTAGATTAGCCATCAGA
>NZ_JADEWV010000214.1 GCF_015207455.1 Microcoleus sp. LEGE 07076 | reverse complement strand
TAAAGCATACAGCAGACCCACTCAGTTTTCGCTCAGATGCAAAATAGGTTGCCTAGATTGAGCGAAAATATGGGCTAGGATGGCGGAAAGTGGTAGAATACTTCGGAGAGCTTAATTCAAATCCTGTATTGCCCATTCATAATTTCCTCCTGGGAACTTCCGACTAAATTCCCCCAAACACCAACGTTGTTAGTTTAACCCCTTTAATACTCACTTCAAATTGAGAATATTTTCGAGCCACTGTCTCTTGACCTGGTGGCCACACTCCATCTTGTATATCTCAGCCCGTGCGTAGGCTAATGCTGCCGCTGAGTATTCGGAATCATGGTTGATAGCCCGAAGAAGTTTCTTCTGCTGACTTTTATAGATTACTTTCATATCCGGATCAATAATTTTTGAATAGGCTATCTCCATTTCTTCGACAAGTTGCCGAATAGTCGAAGCCAAAGTCTTTCGCTCGACAACAAGCTCTCTACAGTGAAGATGGTAGACCAAAATCGAAGTTGCAGCTCTATCATGTTCTCGCGTGCCTGACGGCTTTGCAGGAATAGGTTGTCCATTGGGAAGAAATGTTAGCAGTTTCCAGTCCTCTGGGTCGATCGGATCGAGAAGCTCAACCTCTTCCTGCTTCCACTTGTCTCCTTCTAACCGTGCCCTGAAGCTTCCGGGTGCGAGGGGAAAGTGATCCCACTTCCCTCCATCAGTCCCGTCATCAACGCGACGTTGGTTACACCATTGACATGAGTAGCGATAGTTATTCCATTGGAATGCGAGCCACCAGTAACCCTCATGGTATGGGTCTTCAGCCACTCGGTTCTTCGGACGAAAGTGATCGACATCTTTGTCAGAAGTTGGGTTTTTGCTCTCGGAATACCAGCACTTTCCCTTTCGGAGAACAGATAATGGCTGGGCGAGATCGCGCCAAACTTTCTGGCGTGCTGATTTTTTCAATCCATCTGTAATCGCTTTCTTTCGTGCAGTCGCAATATCCTCTCCAGCCAACTTAGCAGCCTGTTCAGCATTCTCTATTTCCTTTCGCAGTTCATTGAGAGCCTTATCAGCCCGCGTCTGCCATTCATCTGGAAACTCAAGTTCGTCGATGTCAACCCAGCGCATTAGTCCACCGCCTCTGCTTGCAATTCCGCAATAGATTCCTCAAGAACTTCCCGTGCGATCCGATCGATCTCGTCCTGTTGTTCTGGATTCAGGAATCGAACGCCAGCCATTAACTCACTGTGTCGTCGTCCCCATGCACGGACAAAAGCAGCATAGTAGGGATCGCTGAATGCCTTCTGGAAGCCCGCTGCCTCCAAACGTTTGTTGATTTCTTCAATATCTTTAACTTCGTCCGGGGTCAAGGAACCCTCCTTAGCTACAAGGCGAACTTTATTGTCCAGATCCGCAAGCGTTTCTTCATCAAGGTCGCTCCGCATCCCAAACATCTCACTCGTGAGAATACCAGTAAATCCAAGTCCACGCGGGTTGACGGTTGGCTGATCCCATCTGCAAACACCTGTCTGCCAATCCCGTTTGAGGAGGTGAATCTGCTCTTTGAATAGGCTTGCGATCACCAAGGGATCGTGGGTTGACATCAGAATTTGACTTGTTTGTTGTTCTTCTGACTCGCTGGAATCCTCGCTCATCAAGCGAGTCAACAGCTTTAGGTATTCCACACTCCAATGCGGATTGAGATGCGTATCCGGCTCATCAAGCAGCACTAAAGACTGGTGAGATTTCGTGAAGCGCATTAAGCCCAGCACCATGAGTAGTTGCTGCTCGCCCTCGCTCAACTCGTGAAACGTGATCGGCACTTGCTTCATATTGGTCGCTTTCACACGAACCTGAATTTTCAAGTCATAGATCAGTTCCGAGAAGTCGGTACTCTCAAGAGCGAGGAAGAATGTCCGCGCATCCTGGTATTCAGCAGCAAAGGCGTGCAAGCTCTTCAAATCAGGCAGAAAGAAGTAGTAGTGGTGTTCACGGTTCGAGCGAAAACCGTCTGGGATGGTCTGTTCAACTACCATAGGCGCAATGGCAAATCGCCTGAGCCGTTCCATAACTCGACGCATGATACCGGTTGCGCCCCAAAAATCTTCAGCAGTTTGACCTGGCTTCGCCCAACGTGGCCTGCGGATTACGAATAGTGCCGACTCAAAACCAACGATCCGCAGTCTGTCTTCAAGGAAGCGGCTAATACCAGCATCTTCCTTGTGGCAAAAGGCAAGTAATACGTATTTTGCGTGATGATTTTCGGCGCAAAAGAACCGCCGCTGCTCCAGGAGGTACGTAAGGGTGGCAGGATCATCGGATGTCGCTTCTCGCAAGCGAACATAGTGAGCCTGTTTCATTGGTAAAAAATGTTCAGCCAAACGATTTGTGGGACCAGAATAATAGCCGAAGATAAATCGGGGTAATGGTAGTTTTCCTCGATTGATACTTGTGAGGTTGTCTGACTCGTTCGTGCCTTCTTGAAATATTCCCATCTTCAAATTAGGGCGTTTCATTTCCCCCGGATGCCAAGAGACTTCTACTGTTTGCTCATCCATTTGGTAACGTAGTCGATAGCCCTTCATTGGCTTCTTAGTCCACCGATTCTGCTCTACCCATTCGTGCAGATCACGCAAAATAATGACTAAGGCTTCAAAAAGGTTTGATTTACCGGTGCCGTTCCAGCCAAGCACAATATCAATGCTATGGGAGGGGTCAAAACGAACTGTGTAGTCAGTCAGGTTCTTGAAATTCTCCAACCAAAGCTCCACCAAGCGGAAATGTCCTTTGGGTGTGGAATTTTTAGCTGTACTATTAACAATTGAACTTTGTTGCTGCGGACTTTCTTCCAGATGCTTTTCAAAGGCAACTGATACTTCTGGGGTAGCACGCAATGCTTCATAAAACTGCACTACCTCGTCTTTGCTAAATCCTGCTTGGTCAAAAAGTTGTCGAGCATCAGCTTTGCGCCCTATTTCCGCAAATGTGGAACGAAGAGCCTCCGAATAATCTGATGGTTGTTTCATGTTGTTTTTTGGGGACTCTTTGGTTGAGCGGTGGACAATGCGTGTTGTCTTGCGCTCAGTCTCTATACGGGCTTTCTCAACTTGAATCCTTTCGAGAAGTAATGATATCGGTTCATCATTAGGATCTTGTGGAACCAGTTCACCTCGAAATGCCTTAGATAGTAGTGCTGGTGTCAATTTATCGACTTGGGCAAGGGCTTTCTGGTAGCGGGCTTCAAGGCGATCGGCGTAAGTAAACAGACTTTCGGCACGCCGAACAATTTCTAGTTGTTCCTGAATGGTCGGTAGTGAAAGCTGTAGTGAGAGTAAAACTCGCTGATTTAGATTGACCATCGTTGAACCTACAGCATTAGCTTCCAAAACTTCGACGGTAGCAGGGCTAGATAAAAACAATTGAAGATAGTTAGGGAGAAGTTGGGATTGAACTCTAAGAATTATACAACCCGTACCACAAAGCCACCCTTCCTGTTCTGGTTGCACAACCGCACAACGACCCATGACACCACGCCTTGCAATAACAACATCTTCAGCCCTAAGCATAAAATCTGATAATTGCTCTGCTTTCTTAGGAGAGACTGTCATGTCATCTGAGTGGGTTATTTTTCTATCGTTTATATGCATAGGATTGACAACTGGAATCTCTCCAGCCACATAATCCGACTTGTGTAAAGCGCTTCCAAATGGTCCAGTCTTTATCTCTGACAAAACCTCAGATAGCAATACAGTTTGAATGGAG
This sequence comes from Microcoleus sp. LEGE 07076, assembly GCF_015207455.1. Classification (GTDB taxonomy): domain Bacteria; phylum Cyanobacteriota; class Cyanobacteriia; order Cyanobacteriales; family Microcoleaceae; genus Microcoleus. Next base: position 5,732 of record NZ_JADEWV010000214.1, on the reverse strand, counting down.
GAAAGATCGCTACTTGCACGCCAGTTCTCAGTAAGTTGCCCTGATGTTGCTGCTGCTAGGACAGATTGGCGGAAGCGTTTGAGGATGAGGGTGATGCGATCGAGCCTCTTTCGACAGGCATCTACCCGCGCAAGTAGAGTATCAAGCTTATCAGCGATCCGTTTTTGTTCGTTAAGTGGTGGCAGAGGAACCAACCAGTTCTTAAGGACAGCCTGTGAGATATTTGGTTGTGCAGCACCTTTTCCAGCTTCAATAAACGGATCTTTTTGTGAGCATAGATAGTAATATAAGAACTCGTCAGTCGTCAGATTTTGATCTGGTATTCCTACTGCACAAGCTTGATTAGTCGCAGCATCAATACCGAGAACACTAACTTTCCCAATAGTTGCACCATACATTGCAATAGCAACAGATCCCCTTGGAAATACCTTCGCACTGGAGTTAGCAAGACCAAGCTCGCTAATGGTTTCTTCGGTGCGCTCTATCAGAGGTTTACCAAGTTCACCAGTCTTAATCCATGGAATGCCACCTCCAAAATAGGCTAAGTTTGTCCGTGAAGGTGTGCCACCGGAGCCCCAGGTAGCAACCTCAGATAACGAAGTGATAATCCAATTTTCAGGAAGTTCGCTCACACTTCTACCTCCTCACCCAACTCCTCCAGAATTCCGCGTAGTTGTTCCATCGCGGCTTCCAGTTCGCTGATCGCTTCTTGTGCAAGTGCTACGGGTTCAGGAAGTTCATCAGTTCCGCCTTCGCTTTCATCATTGAGCCAGGAAATATCCAGATTGTCACCCAGTTCTGCTATCGAGTCGCGGGTAAATTTTCTGAAACGCCCTTGCTCCCCAGTATCTACACGCTTGGTAAGACTCCCCCGGCTACCGAATGAGTCATCGCCAAAGGCAACTTCAAACTCGGCAAAATGCTTGCGTGTGAGTTGGGTGCGCTTGCCAAACTGTGGCATATTAGCACGTAGGTCGTATACCCAGACTTCTTGAGTGTTACCTTTTTCCTTCTTGCCACGAGTAAAAAACAAGACATTAGTCTTAACTCCCTGTGCGTAGAAGATGCCAGTCGGTAGACGCAGAATAGTATGTAGATTACACTTATCCATTAAGTCAGCGCGAATCTGCTTCCCCGCGTTGCCATTAAACAGTACATTGTCAGGCAACACCACCGCAGCGCGACCACCAGGCTTAAGACCTTGGTAAATGTGTTGTAGGAAACAGAACTGTTTATTACTCGTAGGAAAAGTAAAATCTTTGCGAGTAGGTAAGCCACCCCCTTTCTTGGAACCGAAGGGTGGATTGGAGAGAATTAGCGTTGCTTTTGGCAAGGCTTCTCCCTCGAACGAGAGCGTATCGCCATAGTGGATACCAGCCCCTTGTGGGTCAAATTCAATTCCATGCAACATCAAGTTCATTAATGCTAAATGGTGTGTGTCTTGCACGTGTTCCATGCCGTAGAAAGTATTGTGGCGGTATTTGCGTTTCTGTTTTTCTGTCCAGCTATCCGGGTCGCCGTTTTTGCGTATATTGCGTATATAGCGATTAGCTGCGATCAAAAAGCCACCCGTACCAGCGGCCGGGTCTTGAATAATGTCTTCTAGGGTAGGGCGCATGACATACACCATACTGTCGATCAACGCACGGGGCGTAAAATACTGACCAGCACCAGACTTCTTTTCATTGGCGTTTTTTTCCAGCAGCCCTTCATACACATCGCCCAGACCTTCCTGCTTGGCGCTGTACCAGTCAAGCTTATTGATCTCAGTGACCAGTGTAGAAAATGTGGTGGGCTTTTTGATGGAGGAACTAGCATTAGAAAAAATTTCTTTAACAAGTGTAGAACCGCGATTACCAAGGTAAATCAATAGCCGCTTGTAGAACTCTAGGCGCTCAAGTGCGGCTTGGCCTTCCAGGTCATCCCAGCGATAACCGTCTGGAAGTTGGTTCTCCGTGCTGGTCTCTTTGGCCATCTTTAAAAACAACAGGTACGTCAGTTCAATGACGTATTGGTGATAGGTCACTCCGTCGTCCTTAAGGATATTACAGAGATTCCAGAGTTTGGCAACGATGTCGTGGGTGATGTTATTCATAAGCAAAGTTATTGTACCTCTTGCTCTGCTCAGGCAACAGGTTTTTGCCCCAGTTTAGGGAAATTAAAACTCGTCCATTCATTTCCGACATCCCAGAATAACGTCATATCCCCCTTTTCTTTATACTACAGATATGCTACACTAAAATTGTAGCTCGTGCCCCGCCGGAGGTTCCCTCGTGACAAACCCCAATATTCCTCAAAATTTCAACTTAATCATCCCCGCAGGAACCCAAATTGTCACCAAAATCGAAGTCAAAAATCCTGCAACTAGCGAATTTTGGAAACCGGGATTAGTAGGTGTGATTGTCAAATCGCCTACGGACAATTCCCACGCATATTTAGTCAAACTCCCAGACGGAACAGAAGTTAGTCTGCGACGGCACGAACTCAGTATCCGCAAGCAGTTTCAGAGCGAAGGATTGCAGTCAGGAGGAGATTTTCTGGCAGAATACAACCTCTATGATTCTGTGATTTACCGCTGCATTGTTGGTTCGAGAGCTTACGGTTTGGATAACGAGCAATCTGATACAGACAGGCGCGGAATTTACCAGCCGCCGGCAATTCTTCATTGGTCGCTTTACGGCATTCCAGAACAATTGGAAAACAAGGAAAATCAGGAATGCTACTGGGAACTGCAAAAGTTTCTAATCTTGGCACTCAAAGCAAATCCGAATGTGTTAGAATGTTTGTATACGCCTTTGGTAGAAACTGTTTCTCCGGTAGCAGCCGAATTGTTGGAAATTAGGGAAATCTTTCTGTCTCAATTAATTTATCAAACTTACAATAGCTACGTTTTGTCTCAATTTAAAAAAATGGAGCAAGACTTGCGGAATACAGGAGAAGTGCGATCGAAGCACGCGATGCACTTGATTCGCTTGTTGCTGTCGGGAATTACGGTGCTGAAGGAGGGGTTTGTGCCGGTGCGGGTGCAGGATTTTCGATCGCAATTGCTATCTATCCGCAATCAGGAAATCTCCTGGGATGAGGTGAATCGCTGGCGGTTGAGCTTGCACGCAGAGTTCGATCGCGCTTTTGCAGAAACTTCCTTACCAGAACGTCCTAATTACGAGAAAGCTAATCAGTTTTTGATTAAATCGCGTCGGAGGGCGATTTCAATCGGCGATTGAATTGGTGATTGAATCGGCGATTGAAATCGCTTCTACACAAGCCAAGTCCACCTGCGCGGACTGAAGAAATAAATGATAGAATACATCTCTAATCTCGCTAGAATTATCTCGGTTCGACCTTACCCGCTGCTGTTTGCGACTGTCAGCGGATCGCATTTATACGGCTTTCCTTCCGCAGATTCTGACTTCGACTTGCGGGGAGTCCATATTTTGCCGTTACCAGAAGTAGTCGGATTGATTACAGGAGAAGAAACCATCGAAGTTTCTGAGGTGCGGGAGAATTTGGAACTGGATTTAGTGACTCACGATATCAAGAAATTTTTTGATTTGTTGTTGCGGCGCAATGGCTATGTTCTCGAACAACTGTATTCGCCGCTAATAGTTTACACTACTCCCGAACATGAGGAATTAAAAGCCATTGCTTCTAACTGTATCACGAAGCATCACAGCCACCACTATCTCGGTTTTGCTCAAAATCAGTGGAAATTGTTTGAGAAAGAACGCCCGCGCCGGGTGAAACCTTTGCTGTATGTTTTTCGGGTGTTGCTGACAGGGATTCATTTGATGCAAACGGGGGAGGTAGAGGCGAATTTGGTGAAGCTTAATGATAAATTTCAGTTGTCGTACATTCCTGATTTGATTGCGAGAAAGTTGGGCGGGGCGGAAAAATCGGTGTTGGAAGATACAGATTTAGAGTTTTATCGACAAGAGTGCGATCGATTGATTAAGCTCTTAGAAGAGGCAAGTTTTACCAGTCATTTACCATCCAATCCTGATGCAAAGGTTGCTCTTAGTGAATTCTTGGTAAAGGTGAGAATGTCATCTGTGAACTAAGCGGTTCTAGTTCTAATTACTCGTTTGGTGCGGAACATTGCAGAACCTCTATTCCCACACACACTAATACCAAAAAAACCGGGTGTTTTATTGTGATTCAAGACAAAAATGTAGTATTTTCGTCCTCCATCAAACCTGGTTGTAAGGATCGAAAACTTAATAACTTAAACACCTTCTACAGTCTTCTCTCCTGTAAGTTGCAAGAAAGAAGGAGGCAGAGCCTCGCCTATCTGCATTACCAGGCAGAGCCTGGTAACGAGCAATTTCAAGGCCAGAATGCAGTATTTTTGTCGTCGATTAAACCCGGTTGTAAGTGATTTACCTTGAGATATTTGTGTTGGCTGGTTCGCTGATAGCCGGTAGGCCGATATTTTCATGTTCGGTAACGTATGTTTGTTTTCCTGGTATGTAAATATTCCAAGTTGCCCCGCCTAAAGATGTCTTGATATATGAAGTCAATGCGTGAATAAATACAACGATGCCGAGCATTTCTAATGACTCTTCAATGGTTACTATTGTCTGGTAAAGTATATTATTCTCTCCCGCTGTAGAAGATCGGTATGCCCCTACCAATTCCATCCCTAGCGCTCCTCCAATATAAAGAGCGGTTGCTGCAACAAACAATTTTCTTGTAGGAACAGGAAGGTGGAACAGAAACTTAGTGTAGGATAAGAGAAATATCACTACTAGAATACCGATCGGCACAACCCAAGTAAAGTAAAGAATTCCTGTGGCATTTAGCATGGTTCGCATCGGTTGTATCAGTTTTTCGTGCAATTGACCAGCTTCGTCTACAGCTAGATATACAAATATGAATGATAAAACTTTCCAGTAATTCTTGTAGCGACAACTATCCAAATTTTTCACATAGGCGATCGTACCCAGCAAGAAAGAACAAAACAGCAATGCCAAAGCTGAGTATGCGGTTGGAATGTTCCGCTCGGAATCCACGCCGAATGCCCTTACTAAGTAGTTGTCCGGCGATACACCAGGCAACAAGTACGCAGCCATCTGACTTAAGAAAGATATTACAACCAGACAGGTGACTACTCTGAGCAAAAATTGGGTGATAGTCCCTGGAGCTAGAGGAATTTGAAATTTCATGTTTTCTTAACCGTTTGTTTAATTTTAGATTAAGCATATGTTATCACAAAAATTTTTTTGTCGGTATATCTACGGGCATAGACGAGTCATCGCGGTGAAGAGTTTATTTTTTTATTGTAAAATTATAGCTTGGTTAAGAAATGTAGCAGAGATCGATCGCCCGCAAGTTTATTCGTGCAAATTAACAAAAATTTAATTATTGAAAGGTAAATTAGAGATCTCGAAAAATGAAGCTGAAATCCTGACTGCGGTTGAGTAGAGCTCTACATTCGGTCGATCTCTGACAGAGAAACTCGGCTTCAGACAGCCGATCGCCCTAAGTACCTAGGATTTCTGCCATCAAAGGCGATCGCCAATCTCAGTGAAAATTCTGAGCTCGAACAAGAGGCAGAATTAACCGGACATTAACACTCCTAAGTGCATTAAGACCGAAGAAACCGGGTTTTTTACCAGATATTTCTGTCAAAACACATAATTTTCGTCCATCAAACCCGATTTCCGATCGCCCATGTCTCCAATACTAATTAACTAAGTTCGCACTCACAAAAGCCAGTCCTTAAAGATCGGAAC
>NZ_JADEWV010000213.1 GCF_015207455.1 Microcoleus sp. LEGE 07076 | reverse complement strand
TCGCCTTAGTTCCTTCACAAGTTTGGGTTGCATAACTAATATTTCGTCGCTACACGATTGTTCTAGCAGCTAATTCGGCCGGGTTATTATGTAAAGGTAATTCCGGATGCTCCAAAACTAAAAGCAAATCAGCATACTAAGTAATGAAGAGCCTAATTTTTTTCGTTCATCTAGAAGACAGAATGAAATATTATAGAAATCTGAGAGAATTAATTAAAATTTATGGTAGTAAAAGTATTGTATTCATTGATGAGTCAGGATTTGAGGAATTTGAAGGTTCTGTGTATGCTCTTTCAAAAAGAGGAAAGAAGGTCTATGGCGCTCATACCAGGAAAACGGGGAAAAAGAGAAAATTTAGTAGCAGGAAGAAGAAAAGGAAAGAAGGACTGGCATTGCACCAATGCTGTTTATGGGTAGTTTGAATGCAGAAGGATTTGAAGGATGGTTATCTTTATATTTGTTGCCAGATTTAACAAGTCCATCTATATTGGTTATGGATAATGCACCCATTCATCGTAAGACGGTGATTAGACTATTGGTTGAGGAGGCCGGTCATCAGATAATATTTTTACCAAAATACTCTCCTGACTTAAATGATATTGAGCATGATTTTAGTGCATTAAAAAGAGCTAAAATGTATGCGTCTCCTGGCACATCTCTTGATGAAGTTATTCGTGCTTATTGTGCATGAAGAGTGTCTCATACTTATTTGAAATGACTATACTAGTGCAGGCAAATTTTGCTGAACTTCTTTGATTTTTTTCGGTTTGTCAACAGTGCCGATCGAACTGGTAGGACAAGACAAAAGAGCCGCAAGACTTCGCATTTCTGCTGTTGCGTTTGTCGGCTGCTGGTAAACCGCCGACTGTTCTCCCGCTTGAGTAAATACTTCCGGCGCCATCCACCGACAAGTATCGCAGTCAATGCAGCTACTGTCTACATAAAAATTACCGCTGATGTTTTCAGGACGCCGCCGATTAATGTTAGCCATTTTTCTACCTTTTAATGAAGTAAATAAAATATTTTTTACCTCCAGAGGAATGCGGCTATTTGCGAAAATTTTCTTCCATCCCCTGGAGGTATTGCTGTTGCTGTTTGAGCATTTTGGAAATTTCTACAAATTCTTTTTCCCGCCAAGTATTGATTGTATCGTGCAGCCGTTCAATTTTATCATGCAGCAGTTCAATTTCTAATTCTGCCTTGACATTTACTTGATAGTCGTGTTCGGCACTTTGGCGGTCAACAAGGGACTGGCGATTTTGACTCATCATAATGATGGGTGCAGTGTAAGCCGCCTGAAACGACAGCATCAAATTCAACAGGATAAAAGGGTAAGGGTCCCAGTGTTTTATCCACACAATAACGTTCAGAATAATCCACATTATTAGAAGGCTGTTCTGAATAATGATAAATCTCTAGGAACCGACAGTAGCCGCAACTTTGTCTGCAATGCGATCGCCGGATGACATCCGCTTCGGAGGCGGGTTTCGCGCTGGTTTTTTTTGCCGCAAGTCTTGCAGCATTTCATATTCTTCAGGCAGTAGCGTCGCTTGCACTGTTCGGGACGGTTTTTGAGTCATAAACATCTAAAAAATGTAGAAGTATCTTTAAGTTTACATCTTGCTCCGAGGCAAATACCCTTGCCAAGGTTTCCCTCGCTTATAAATGTATAATTAGGCTCGCAGTAGAACTCCCCAGCGATCGGGAATAAAACAAACTTTACCATATTTTTAAGTCAGTTGAAACTGAGATATTGCACCATTTTTAATAAGCTTTTTATGGGCGGACTCTGGGGCCCACCCCACAAGAAAATGCACTTGTGGAACAGGCCGGACAGCCTGTGCGATCGAGAATGGTGCAACATCTGGGTTGAAACCAACTTAAACAATAAGCCAGGGACTAAAGTCCCTGGCTTAACTTAACCCGCGCAACAGTTCTACTGCTGCTTTTGATCTGCTGGAAAAGCCCCAGCTTTCACCGAGACAGTCACAGGTTGTCCGCTGCGGCTCAACTCAAGCTGCATATCGGCGCCCACTGTACTTTTCTCGACAATTTGCTGTACGCTGCCAGCATCGCTGACTTCTGAACCGTTGATTTTCTTGATCACGTCGGCAACACGAACTCCCGCTTTTGATGCCGGGGAATTTTTCGCAACTCCCAGAACTAACACGCCTTTATCTTCAGTCAGCCTCAATTTAGTGTTGGGATTTTTATTGAATTCTGCCTTGACTTGGGGAGTAATGCTCAACATCCGAACGCCGAGATAAGGATGTTCGGCTTTTCCGGTTGTTACTAATTGGTCGGCAATTTGTTGTGCTCGATCGATCGGAATCGCAAAACCCAATCCTTGAGCACCTTGAATAATCGCCGTATTCATGCCAATAACTTGACCGCGCTGGTTCAGCAGCGGGCCGCCCGAGTTGCCGGGATTGATGGCCGCATCGGTTTGAATAAAGCTAACGCGCTTGTCAGGAACGCCGACATCGGCACTAGAACGGCCTGTAGCGCTAATAATCCCGACAGTCACGGTATTGTCCAAACCGAGGGGATTGCCGATCGCCACCGCCCATTCTCCCGGCTGTAATTCTTCAGATTTACCCAAACTCACCACAGGCAAATTGTTAGCTTCAATTTTCACAACAGCCACATCAGTAACTGTATCTACGCCTAAAACTTTACCCACAAATTCGCGACCGTCTTTCAGTTTTACCGTCACCGTATCCGCGCCGTCAACAACGTGAGCGTTAGTCAAAATGCGACCGTCGGAACCAAAAACAAAGCCCGAACCGGAGCCGCGTTCTACCCGATTTCCCTGCTGGCTGGGAGAGTCCGGCCCAAAAAAGCGGCGGAAAAACGGATCTTCCAAAACATCGGGCTGTTGGGTTTTCACCGTGCGAGAAGAATCGATTCGCACCACTGCCGGACCAACTTCCTGCACAACTTTAGTCACAAAATTAGAGTCTTGAGAAGGCAGTATATTTGCAGGCAGTGCTGAGATTTGGGTTGCATTTGCAGGTTCAGATTTGATGGCGTTAGAAGAGCCGGGAACTTGAGAATTTAGGGCGTTGCAGCCGACAGTTGCCGTGGAGCCGAGCAAAATGAGGGATAAAAAAGCCAGTTTTTTCGGCAGAGAAAACTTGCGATAACCCTGAGTTTGATTTGGTATATTTTTGGTTGACATAGTATTGATTTGGTTGGATAACGGGCGAGAGTTATAATTATGGTTTGGCATTTTTAGCACCTACTCTAATTAACTTAGAACTAAATGTTCTCTAATTTTAATTCAAGCATTTGTTTGATGTACTTGCCTGGTATGGTTTACCCTACAAGCTGGGGGAGAAACCGGACGGTTGCAGGCAAATACTGGATTCCAGCTTGTAAGTGCGATCCTCTTCTGCAAGCTTCGCTAACGAGCTTTTGTCAGCACTGGCGAATTGCCACCTGAATGCGATAATACATACTACGGTAGCCTACCCGCATATTCCGCATTTTCTCGGCAGAAATCTTCATCGAATCAGTTTTGTGAACTCAGCGGTCGCGACTGCAATCAAATTAGTTTGTAGTCAAGACTTAAGTCTTGGCTGCAAAGGCGATCGGGGTTATTTGAGCGGCTGCGATATCGTTCCCAATTTTTTAATCTCAAGTCTAAAATAGTATTATTGCTCAGCAGGCTCAATAGAATGAAGAGCATCAAATTCCCTCGACTTGTTCCTCGAAGTTTCCCAAGTATCAACAGCATTCTTAATAAAACCAGCCATCGGCACAGCAACGATCAAACCTGCTAATCCCGCCACCTTCACTCCTATTAGCAGCGACACTAAAATCCACACGGGATTCAGACCGATAAAACCTCCTAACAACCGAGGAGCCACCCCGCTTTCAATTACTTGATCGATAACTGTAGCCACAACTAAAACTGTGACGCCGAGCCAAAAGTTGTTTAATAGAATCAGCAAACTGACAATGCAAATACTAAAAGGTGCCCCGAAGGGAATCATCGTCATTACACCCACACCCAAACCAAACAGCAATCCGAAAGGAACTCGTAAAATCAAAAAAGCCACAGTCATCGACAGTCCCATCAAACCAGCCAAAGTTGCTTGGCCGACGAAGTAGTTGTGAAAGCTGCGCGCCAGCAACAGCCGCAATTGCAAGCTCAGCTTGGAAGGAAACCACTTAAACAATCCTTCCCACAGGTGATCGCCGTGCAATAGCAAGTAAAATGTCAGGACTATTGTCAGGAGAAAATTTACCGCACTGTCTGCCGCACCCAAGCCAAATTTGAGGATTTCGCCCGTGAGAGACTGCAATTGAGCTGAAAGTCGATCGCTCAATTGAGCCGTCAAACCGCTAACATCAATACGGAGATTGCGATTTTCCGCCCACTTGTGGAACATTTCAATCTGTTGCGTACCCGAAACTATCCAAGTCGGCAGTCTCGTGGCGAGTTCAGTGATTTGGTTGAGCAAAATAGGAGCCAGAGTGATCGTTAAAACCACTAATACCAGTAAAGTCAATAACAATACCGACAAAACAGCCCGATCGCGCGCCAAACCGTATCGGCGCAGAAAGCGCACTGGATAATCTAGCAAAAAAGAGAACACTGTAGCGATTACCAAAACAGTAATCAGGGCGCGAAAATATTCAAACACCAAAAGTGCCAACCAGCAGTTGAGTACCGTTAGGGGAAATAACAGCCCGTAAGTCCACCAATACGACAGTTGATTGAAACGTCTCATCTAAGTTAACCCAGTTAAAGTTTGAGATGACAGATGCGAGATTGACGCTGCTATTCGCTGTTCTGGGTCAACCATTTTATGTTGCATTTATTTATACCAGCCTGCTGAAAATCCTCAGTTTCTCGACCAGCAGCAGCAATTGAGCTGCTGGCAGGCATTGCCTGCCACAACCATCTTATATCGTTTCCGCTAGTATGGATATATTACCTGCGGAATAACTTACTTTTTGCTGTTGCGACCAAAGCAGTTTGCGGCTCGCAATTCAACCTTTATCTCCGTGCCGTTCCAGAGCTAATTCAATTAAACGGTCTACTAATTCCGGGAAAGAAATACCCTCATGCGCCCAAAGTTGGGGATACATACTGGTAGCTGTAAAGCCGGGAAAAGTGTTGATTTCATTAATCAAAACTTCTCCGGTTGATTCAACGTAGAAAAAATCTACTCGTGCCAAACCGGCTGCGTCTACAGCCAAAAATGCCTGCACTGCCATTTCTTGAATTTGCGAGACGATCGCACCGCTGACTTTTGCCGGGATAGACCACTCGGCTTGTCCCTCAGTATACTTAGTTTCATAGTCGTAGAAATCGCTTTTAAAAGTAATTTCTCCCACCGTTGAAGCTTTGGGGTTGCCATTGCCCAAAACCGCACATTCTAATTCTCTAGCAAGCACACCCGCTTCCACAATTATCCGCCGATCGTAACTGGCTGCGCCGTCGAGGGCGGCTTCTAATTCGGCGCGCGATCGCACTTTAGAAATTCCCACAGACGAACCCAAATTCGCCGGTTTCACAAAGCAAGGATAGCCCAAACCTGCCTCAATTTTGTCGCACAGTTTGGGGAAAACGCAAGGATTCGACCAAATTTCGGAACGGTTGACGGCGATGTATTTTACCTGCGGCAAACCTGCGCCAGCAAAAGCCATTTTCATCGCAATTTTATCCATTCCGATGGCCGAACCCAAAACCCCAGAACCAACAAAAGGAATTTGCATTAACTTCAAAAACCCTTGCACCGTACCGTCTTCACCATTAGGCCCGTGCAAAACTGGTATCCAAACATCTACTGCATTAAAATTAGGAAACTGTCTAGATGCGAGAGAGTCATCTTGTCCTGGTTGTTGCTTTATTTCCAGAGATTTTCCGGTGAATAAGACTTGTTGGGCTGACTCGCCCGACAGCCAGCGGCCGTCTTTTTGGATGTAAAAAGGCAGAACTTCATATTTAGAGTCATTTTCGTCTGCAGCGAGGGCGCGGGCGATCGCCCGCGCCGAACTAATCGAGACCTCATGTTCGCCCGATCGCCCGCCGAAGAGTAACCCGATCCGCATCTGTGTCATTTTTCAATACTCCCGGTACTTTTTGACAAATATACACGGAGAGCACAACTAACGCACAGACAAACCGCTTTCAGACTACATATCTTCTCAATTCCACTCTTCCTCTGTGTCCTCTGCGCTCTCTGCGGTCAAAAAAAATAAATCTTCTTAGAAGAGTTCACCAATTTTCCACCATTTCCCCAGTCAAACTAAAAGCGCGAATATCTGTAATCTTAACATCTACTATTTTACCCGCTAATTCAGCAATATCACCCTTAAAAAAAGTGAGACGATTACCACGAGTGCGCCCCATCACCTGACTGGGAACTTTGATATTTTGGACTTCCACCAACACTTCTTCAACACGTCCGAAATAGCGCTGCGATCGCTCCATCGCCGTCGCACTCACCACATGATTGATCCGTTGCAGGCGATCGGCCTTCACCTCCTCGCTCAACTGATTTTCCCACAAAGCCGCCGGCGTTCCCGGGCGAGGCGAATAAGCCGCCGTATTCACCAAATCAAAACCCACATCTTCGATCAACTTCAGAGTCTTCTCAAACTGCACCTCCGTCTCCCCAGGAAAACCCACAATCGCATCAGCAGTAATAGAAGCATCCGGCATATAACAGCGAATCATATCAACAATCCGGCGGTATTTCTCCTGAGTATAACCCCGAGACATCGCCTTCAAAATATCATTATCTCCAGACTGAAAAGGCACATGAAAATGTTCGCAAACCTGCGGCAACTCCGCACAAGCCTTAATCAATCTTTCATTAAAATAGCGCGGGTGGCTAGTAGCAAATCGGAGGCGATCGACCCCAGGAACATCCTGCACAAAATACAGCAAATCCGTCAAAGTATGCAGGTTGCTGCCATCCGGTTTCGTCCCCGGCAAATCGCGCCCGTAAGCATCAATATTCTGCCCCAACAAAGTTACTTCCTTGTAACCTTGACGGCCCAACTCCTCCATTTCCGCCCGAATAGCCTCCGGCATTCGCGACTGTTCAACCCCGCGAACATTCGGCACAACACAATAAGTGCAGCGTTCATTGCAGCCATAAATTACATTCACCCAAGCAGTCACCTTGCTGTCGCGGCGAGGCTTAGTAATATCCTCCATAATCTCCACAGCTTCAGTCGCCACAACTTGATTTCCCTGAAAAACTTCTTCCAGCAAATCTTCAAGTCGGTTAGCGTGTTGCGGCCCCATTACTAAGTCCAATTCCGGCACCCGCCGCAGCAGCGCTTCACCTTCCTGCTGCGCCACGCATCCAGCCACAACCAAAGTTAAACCCGGTTCTTGGCGCTTGCGATGAGCTTGCCTTCCCAGGTTAGAATAAACTCTTTGTTCGGCATTATCGCGAATTGTGCAAGTATTGTAGAGAATCAAACTAGCTTCATTCGGGTCTTCCGAGAACTCAAAGCCCATATTTTCCAGAATGCCGGCCATCCGTTCCGAGTCGGCTTTATTCATCTGGCATCCGAAAGTAGTAATGTGATAGCGGCGGGGTTTAACAGTCATGGCGAATTGCAGGCAAATAAAAAATCTAGGTTTTCAAGCTCAACCAACTATTATATAACAAGTCTAAACGCCTTGTGAACTTTTATTTTTCTTAATTCATTAAAAAACAACTTTCACAAACCTGTAGGGTGTGTGAGGCGCGGCGATTAACTTGCGCCACCCATAAATAAATCTTAAACCGCGCCTCACGCACCAAAATCTAGTTATCGCGGTGCGTGAGGGTTAAAAATCTCACAATTTAAATTCAACGATTACTCGCCCTCACACACCCTACAGCTAAAATATCTATTTAATTTAAAAACTGATAAATTGTTTTAGCAATTCCCCGCGCAGCCAAATAAGGAACTCCATTGCCAACAGTTTTGAACATATTAGTTAATGTCATATTTTCTGGTAGCGCGAGCTCTTTTGGTAGCGACTGAATCGCCAGTGTTTCTGCAACCGAAAGCCTGCGAACTTTGTAAGGGTGCAAGTGAACTTCGTTATTGCCGTAACAAGCAGTCGGCGAATAACGCCACCGATGCAAACGCTTGTAAGATTTTTTAGAATCATCTCCCTCATCGACAGCAGCAAATCTTTTAATTCCCGCTCTTGGTTGAAAATAGTGTTGGGCATTAGGATGGTTTGCAACATCATTTTTTTGGAACCAAAACTGTACTGTTAAATCTTTGGGTATGCCATCAGGGCAAGGCAAAAAACTATCACAGGCAAACCTATTACTATCGGGCCAAGGATTAGCAAAAACTTCGGATTTAGGATACAAAATCTGACTTGACCAAGGAAATACACCTTCAGGCAACATTTGGCTGTTTCGCTCTAAAGAAATGCCCATATCTTTGACAATATTTTTTCGGAAACCGATTAAAATAATCCGATCTCTATCTTGGGGGACACCGTATTCGATCGCATTAATTAAACGTTCCACAAATAAATATCCTGCCTCAGCCAACTTGTTTTTAAGTTCGTCATAAAAAGCTTTATGTTTTTTGGTTCTCCACAAACCTTTGACATTTTCAAACAAAAAGAAATCCGGCTGTTGTTGGCAAATCAACTCAATGTAGGAATCTGAAAGTTTGCCTTTCTCTCCTTCCCCGCCTCGGTTTTTGCCACCTATTGAAAAGTCTGGACAAGGCGGCCCGGCAATAAATCCAATAATATCGTGTTTCTTGCGAGCATCTTGCATCAATTCGCGCAAGTGAAGTGCTGGTTTTCCCTCTACAAGTCGAGTGACATCTGCTTCCTCTCCTTCGCAGTGTCCGTATTCTGGCTGCGGTAAGTTTAGACACTGGCGAGAGTATCGGTATGCTTGCATAAAAGGTGGAAAAATTTCATTGACATACGCTACATTAAACCCGCTTAATTCACAACCTAGGTCAAGAAATCCCGAACCGGAAAAAAACGAAAATATACAAGGAGCAGGGTGCATTAAATCATCCCAATTATTTTAAAATAAGCTTACTATAAATTCAGTTGGGTCTGTACCTTCGGCTGGCAAAAAAGAGACTATTCCTCGCCGATATGCGCTACAAAATTCTGTCTGATATGGAAAAGCATCTGCGTTTATCTGTGTTTATCTGCCTGACATCTGCGGTTTTGCTTTAAATCAAAAAAATACGCAACTCAAATCTATGCTTAAAACCACTGTCCGCCTCGGAAACGCCAGTATGGAAAAAAAATCCGCATTAGTGTTTGCGATGCTAGATAAATAGCCAGCCACACTAAACTATAATGCAGTGCAAAAGCTCCCAAGTCAAAATCTTGGGCAGGTATTCCCGGCAAACCAATAATCTTGATTAAAAATAACACAAAAAGCGCTTCCCAAATTCCGGCAAGCAATTGAAATACACCGGGCCAATCTCGATCCCAGCGAAACTGCTGAATATAAATGTATAAGGCATCCCAGCCCAGGCCGAAAATCGCTACATACCCTAAAGTCCAGAAAAAACTTGAGCCTGATTGGGAGGTAATTAAACCCATAAAAAAGGGCAGCGTTACTAAAACGCCTACAGTTGCAAATAATAATATTCGAGTTTGCCAGCGGCCGAATAAGGTGGGAG
>NZ_JADEWV010000212.1 GCF_015207455.1 Microcoleus sp. LEGE 07076 | reverse complement strand
CGGTCGCTGGTACCGCTCTTATGGTTGAGTCTCATAGCTTTTCGCCAGCGACCGTTGCCGTTGGAGTATGGACGTTTGCCGATATGAGGGCTATCGCACTTTTTGACCTGCTTAGTCTAAACTCCAATTAGTTTGAGCCGTTCGGTAAAGTGCGCGTTGCTACTGGGTAAAACGCACGCTATCCGTGCTTTTTACTAATTATTTTCCATTTTTTAAAATAGCAGCGTTTCGGTCTTGCAACTTTTTTATTTCTGATTGAACTTCTACAGCTAGTTGCAAAGCTTCCTTGAGCAATCGCCCCGGCTGGCTCGAGCGATCGCTAATTTGGAGGGCATTCAAGCTTCTCAAATTATTGGTAAACAATTCGGAATTAGTATCGACAAATTTTTTGTTTTCCCTGAGAATCCTCTCGGTTTTCAAAGCTCGAACTAAATCGTCTCTGATTAGCTGCAACGCTTGAATGACTTTCGACCGATCGCCTATTTTGACTTCCGCATTGCCGGCATCTTCTATCCTGTCGTTAATTTCAATTACTTTGATTATACCGTTATAGCGGTCAACATCATCAAACAAATGAATTAAATCTTTTTTTTGACTCCACCAAATTTTCCACGCATCCTCAAAAATTAAACCGCATATTGCAGCGATGTGGAGGGCGAACCAAAACAAATAAGCTCTAGGAAATATCGCCACCAGCAACCAACAACTGATTAGAACCAAAACAATTAAACCGACTGTTTTCAAAGCTTCCCGAGCAAACTTAGTCGCACTCGGCGGCCGGTACAGGCGATCGGGACCCGCGCCGCACAGGTGCTTGATCTCACCGACCGTAATTTCTAATCCTTGAATGTCAGCTCGCATAAATCTTCACAAATATTTGTTAAATATAAAGTTTTGTGGTAGAACAAAAGGCTCGTCTACAATAAATCTAACACTTTTTTCAACCAAAACTGCACTATGTCCGCACGTCCTATCTACCTAGACAACCACGCCACAACACCTGTAGACAAACGGGTACTTGATGCGATGCTGCCGTATTTTACCGAACAATTCGGCAACGCAGCCAGCATCAACCACGTCTACGGCTGGGAAGCAGAAGCAGCGGTCAAAAAATCGCGGCAAATCATAGCAGAAGCAATCAATGCTTCTCCAGAAGAAATTGTTTTTACTAGCGGTGCAACAGAAGCAAATAATTTAGCGATTAAAGGCGTCGCTGAAGCTTATTTCAGCAAAGGAAAGCACATTATCACAGTAAAAACCGAACACAATGCAATTCTTGACCCCTGTACGTATTTAGAAAAATTGGGGTTTGACATTACTGTTTTACCGGTGAAAAGTGACGGATTGATTGATATAGGCGATTTAATAAAAGCGATTAGGGCGGAGACAATTTTAGTTTCGGTGATGACGGCTAATAACGAAATTGGGGTGATTCAACCGATCGCCGAAATTGCTGCAATTTGCCGCGGAAATGACATTCTGTTTCACACAGATGCGGCACAGGCGATCGGCAAAATTCCCCTCGACGTACAGGAGATGAACATCGATTTAATGTCCTTGACAGCCCACAAAATCTACGGGCCAAAAGGCATCGGTGCGCTGTACGTCCGCCGCAACAAACCGAGAGTGCAGCTAGCGCCGCAAATGCACGGAGGAGGCCACGAACGGGGAATGCGATCGGGTACTCTCTACCCACCGCAAATAGTTGGATTCGCCAAATCGGTAGAATTAGCAGTTGCGGAAATGGAGTCGGAAACAGAACGAGTGATTAATTTGCGCCAGCGTTTGTGGGAAAATTTGAGTGAATTGGACGATGTTTTTCTCAACGGTCACGCTACTAAGAGATTGCCCGGTAATCTTAATATTAGTGTAGGCGGAGTTGACGGTCAAGCGTTGATATTGGGTTTGCAACCGGCGGCGGCTGTTTCTTCGGGTTCTGCTTGTACTTCGGCAAAAATATCTCCATCTCATGTTTTAGCAGCGATCGGGCGATCGGACAAATTAGCTTACGCTTCAATTCGGTTTGGGATTGGGAGGTTCAATACCGCAGCAGAAATAGATGCAGTCTCCCAACACGCGATCGCCACTATTACATCTCTGCGCCAAGCTCAAAAAGTGATGAGTTAGACAGTTAACCGTTAACAGTTAACAGCGAAAATCCGTTCTGGGTTTTTGCTGTCCACTGACAGTTAACTGTCAACAGCCAACAATCACCTGACGGTGCAACCGGAATTGATATAATCTGTAGGGTGCGTCGCTGTGAGATACTCAATGGAACTTGCAGATTTTTTCCGGCGACGCACCTTACCATTTAGGATTTGACGGTTCAATATCGTAGATCAGTTAAAGCATATACGACCAGAACCCCTACTTCTGTAGCCGCTTCCCAGACTCAACATCAAAGCTAATGCTAAAAGTCGAGGATCTACTAACAGCATCGTTCACTTAGAACCAAGAACCTCGCGCACTCGATAAATCGGTTTTCCCTGAGACTCGTGATAAGTCCGCATCATCACTTCCGCCAGCAAACCAAAACAAAATAACTGCACGCCAGTTAACAACAAAACTACAGCCAAAATCAGCAAAGGACGGTTCCCAATACTTTGACCGAGACCCAACTTCACGAAAGTCAAATAAATCCCTAAAACCGTTCCCAACGCCATAGAACTAAGTCCCAAAAGTCCAAAGACGTGCATCGGTCGAGTCAGGAACTTTTTCATAAAAGAAATAGTTAACAAATCCATCAACACCCTAAAAGTCCGCCAAATTCCGTACTTGCTTTGACCAAAACGGCGGGCGTGATGGCGCACCGGCAGTTCGGCAATTCTCGCCCCTTCAATAAACGCCAAAGCCGGCAAAAATCGGTGCAATTCTCCGTAAAGATTCAAGTCGGCAACTAACTCAGATTTGTAAGCTTTCAAAGAACAGCCGTAGTCGTGCAAAGTTACGCCTGTAACGCGACCAATTAACCAATTGGCAATTTTAGAAGGAATCAGGCGGCTGATAGTATTGTCCTGCCTATTTTTGCGCCAGCCGCTAACTAAATCGTAGCCTTCATTTAACTTTGCCAACAATAGCGGAATATCAGCAGGGTCATTTTGCAAATCGCCGTCTAGGGTCACAATAGCACGGCCGCGAGCGCGATCGAAACCTGCCGACATCGCAGCAGTTTGCCCGTAATTGCGGCGCAAAAGTACAGCACAAAGGTCATCGCGACTGCCGGCCAATTGTTTGAGAAGTTCAGCAGAACCGTCCTTAGAACCGTCATCTACACAAATAATTTGATAGCTGAGTCCTGATGGTTGAATTGCAGATGCGATCGCCTCGATCAGATGAGGCAAACTTTCCACCTCATTATACACCGGCACCACCACCGAAACGTCGAGAACAACCTCAGCGCCAGCCTGTTGTGCAGCCAATTTTTCCAAAAATAATGCAGCGTCCATTTTTTTTATTCGATAACATCAACAATCATTGGTCATTGGTCATTGGTCATTAGTCATTAGTCATTGCGAATCGGGCACTTGTACGATCGCGTAGCCGAAGTATCGCGCATTAGTTAGCTGTTGGTTATCCTATATTATTTGTCGTATGTTTGTTGTTAGTTTTTGGTTCTAATGCCCTAGGCCCTATGCCCTATTCCCTATTCCCTATTCCCAGGCTGATAACTGGCGACCACTTTACCATATCCCCGCAACTGATGGTAATAAACTTGACTGACTCGATCGCCATCCTCCGACAAAACATCAATACCGATACCGTTGCGACCTTGTGCTTGTCCCGAACTGTGAATGTAGCGATCATCGCCCAGATACAATCCTACATGAGTAGCCTTTTGCGGAGTTCCAAAAAAAACTAAATCTCCCGGTTCTAACTGACATCTTGCACCCTTGTCAATTGGCTTTTCATGAGCGGGGTCAATTGGCTTGTCATGGGCGGGCAAGATGCCCACCCCACCAGAAACTTGATGTGTTGTGGAACGGGCATCTTGCCCGTTGCTAAGAATGGTGCAAGATGTATCTACAGCACTGATACTAATAGGTTTAGTAAAAGCTTCCTGTTGATAAGCATCCCTCGGCAACCAGATGCCCGCAGCGACAAAAGCAGCTTGGATCAATCCAGAACAATCATAATTTGGCCCGACTGTACCGCCCCAAAGATAATAATTAGATTGGTTCATGGCTTCGCGAGCAAAAGTAATTGCGATCGGCAATTTTTCCCTGATTTGAAACTCAGAAAGCACCAAGGGATGATACACTGTTTCTGTGACTTCGAGCAAGTCAACATCTCGAAAATCCAACCATCCCGGATAATCGTCTTCGCACAGGCGCACCATCAAGGCGTTTGTATCCAAGTTTACCTCGCTCGAACTCTGGTTGAGGACGCGCAAATGCCGCCCCTGCGATGCTTGAGTTGCCAAACGATCGCACTTTGGGGAATCGTAAATATTTATGTGCGATCGCACCCGGTACTCCACAACATCAGATAATTGATAATTGAGCATTGCTAATTGCTAATTGTTTGCTGTTAATTGTTCGCATTCAACGATTTATTGCCATTAGCCAACCGCCGTCAACCGTTAACCGTCAGCCATCAACCATGACATTTTTCCACAAAGACGAACAATTAGAAACCCTCGGCAGTAGCATTATAGACTCCGCACAGTCAGAATTTACAGGATTGACGGGCGATCGCACAGCCATTACCTGGATAGTCTACGATCCGCCGGTACGAGTCAACACAGGCGGCGCCCTCAGCGCACAAGAATTTTGGAAATATCAACCGCGAGGTTTTAGCAACCGAGCATCCGAACGAATTTATCCCGCCAGCATCGTCAAATTATTCTACCTCGTTGCCATCTGGGAATGGGCGCAAAAAGGCATGATTCAAACATCCCCAGAATTAGAACGCGCCGTCCGAGATATGATAGTTGATTCCAGCAACGACGCCACCAGTTTAGTAGTAGACGCGCTCACCGGCACCACCAGCGGCCCAGAATTATCACCAGGCCCCTTTGAAACTTGGAAACAGCAGCGAAACATCATCAACCGTTACTTTCAATCATTAGATTGGCCGGAATTACAAAATATTAACGCCAATCAAAAAACCTGGTGCGATGGCCCCTACGGTCGAGAGCGAGCATTTCTGGGAGAATTAATGGAAAATAGAAATATGCTGACCACCAATGCAGCGGCGCGTTTGCTGCACAGTATAATCGGGGGCGTAGCTGTTTCTGCCAAAGCATCGCAAGAAATGATGGGCTTAATGAAACGCAGTTTAGCACCAGCAGAATTAGAGGCCGATCCCGAAAATCAAGTTACAGGTTTTTTAGGTGGCGGATTGCCAGAAGATACAAAATTGTGGTCAAAAGCCGGACTGACAAGTCAAGTTCGTCACGATGCTGCTTATATTGAAATACCGAATTTGCGGCCGTATTTGTTAGTTGTATTTACCGAGGGGAAAGAGAATAGCAAAAATGAAGAAATTTTACCTTTTATCTCGCGGCAAGTTGTCGAAGCAATGAAGGCACTTAATTAGATTTCGTAGTTGATGATTGCTGCTAGACTAGACTTGAATTGCCAAAATAATTTGGACGGGGTTGGCAAAAATAATTTGATTAACAATAACTTTTTCCGAGAAGCTCTAGAACGGAGAGGGGGGGATTCGAACCCCCGAAGGGTGATAACACCCTTAACAGATTAGCAATCTGCCGCTTTCGACCACTCAGCCACCTCTCCCGATGACAGCAACTCACTATAGCACACACATCCTCTTGTTGCCAACCCCTAATTTTAATATTCCTCAATCCCTTACTCTGCATACCTTTTACCGAAGGCCCAAGGCAGATTACCCCCGCTTTCCCAACTCAAAACTCGAAACTACTCGCCAAACCCCCTAGCCTTCAAGTGCTTTTCCCAACTAAAATTGGAACTCAAAAAGAACCTCTTAGTATACAAATAGCCCAATCGGTAAAGGTTAGCTTTGCTCGCGGCATCAAGGTGAAAATCCGTCGTAGTCACCGCAGCTTCAGTCACATCAATATTAATCACCCTGCCTTTATCCATCTCCCGCTGGTGATAGCGGTCTCTTGCTTTCATCATCGTTCTGAACATCGCCGCCAGCATCGACAGCGGAGTATCAATCTTAACTTTACTCTCAATTCCAGTATCGACCAATCGAAACCCAAAAGTAAACCAGCGGGGCATAGCGGGAGTCGAACCGACGGATTGTTTGTCATAAATCCACAGCGGGAAATTGCTCAAAATTCCCCCATCGACAATTAAGTCGTTCCCGAGTTTTCCCGGTTCAAAAAATAGGGGAATGCTCATCGACAGCCGCACCGCTTCAGCGACGCTAAAATCTTCAGCGCTTTTGAGCTGCAACTCCTCGTACAAAGCATCGGAATCTGCCGATTCGCGTCGGTGCAAGTCATCGGGGATTACTAGCATTTCACCGCGACTGAGGTTGGATATTACTACTTTTAATTCCCGGTCTTTTAGCAGTTGTTTGACATCGGCAAAAGTGTGCAAGTTACCTCGACCGAGCGTTGCTTCCAGCCACTGGCGGAAAGGCTGCGAAGAATATTCGCCCATTTGGCGGCTAATTGTTAGGAAAAGTAGCGTCCAAGCTGGAGATTGCAAGTCGTCAGCGGGGTCGCCGTTTAATATTAGAGGACTGTTTTTTTGAGTTAAAAATATGCTGTAATCGAGCTGTCCCAACAGTTCTTCTAAGTCATCTATTGACAAATCTGTTGCCAATACTGCCGCAGTAATTGCACCGGCAGAAGTGCCTGCCAATTTTCGCCAGCGGATCCCCAAATCGTTGCAGCATCTGAGTGCTCCTAAAAACGCCACTCCGCGCACGCCGCCGCCTTCAAAAATGGCGTCGGCATAGATTTGATTGTTTTCGTCTGGAGGCGGAAATTTGGTGAGAATTGTTTGTCTTTCGGTGGCGGTGATTCTGACACCTGGTTCTTTCAAAATTTGCTGCGGATACCAGTTGCTCATTTGAGATTTGGGATGTTAGATTTGGGATTTGACATTGACTGTAACAAAAGTTATGAAAAAACTGGTTTGGTGGAATTTATAGGGGTAAGGCGCGCTACAAGCACCCTGCAAAGTTAGGTTTTGCACGGCAGGAGGTACAAAAAATTTGGGTTTTGGGAGCGGTTTTTATTGAGATTTATTGTGCTTGATTTTTGTGGGCATTCATTGCTTCTTTGATGTGTTCTTGAACTTGCGATCGCACTTGTTCGTAGGCCAGCGACGCGCACCAAGGCCGGAGAGATAAAATAGTTGTATCTGGAGTAATCTCAGCTACCAAACAAGTCGGGGGCGGATTTTCCAACACCAGCGGGTGAGAGTGGGCAATTTCTAATAACTCAGCCATCGTTGGACGGATCGGGCGATCGCCAATATCAATCTTCAAGTCCACCCGCCTCGTTCCCATTGCCGTGGTATTTTTCAGTGTACCGTTAAATAGCTGATTGTTCGGGACAATAATTTTTATGCGATCGTCCGTCACCACAGTAGTTGAAAAAATCCCGATGCTATCGACAACTCCCTTCACATCAGTAGCTTCTATTGCATCTCCCACCTCAAAAGGCCGCAAACTAATCAACATTACCCCAGCAGCGAAGTGCGACAAAGTATTTTGCCACGCCAAGCCAATCGCCAAACCCGCCGCACCCACCACCGCAACCACGCTAGTAGTTTGAATTCCCAACTGACTCAAAGCCGCGACTACTCCGACAACCAAAATCGTAATTTCTGCAGCTTGAACCAAGAATTTCCGCAGTGTGGGTTCGGTGCGACTCAGAGTTCGGCGAGTCACGCGCCCCGCAACGTCGATCGCAAATCGCGTAATTAACAAAATGCCGATCGCCCACAGCAGTTGAGGTACAATTTTAAACCCCAATTCTACCAATCTTTTCGAGAATTCTTGGGCTACTTCCAAGGCTTGTATTCTTTCTGCATCTAGCTGAGAATACAAGGTTTGGGCTAGTGGTATAAATGTGCTGGATGTCATGGCAATTGCTAATTGGTAATTGGTAATTGGTAATTGGTAATATCAAATTTGGTTACATCGAAATTATACTATATAAAGCCTGCGGTTGAAACCGCGCCTATACAAACACTCACCCGCCTCCGCGGGTTGAAGAATAGGCGGTGAAAATTAAGTTTTACATGATTTTATTCAGTCCGCGCAGGCGGACATCGTTTGTTTGTGTAGACGCGGTTGCAACCGCCGTCTAATCGTCCTAGTTAACAGTTTACTGCAACGCGGGGCAATCGGTGTTTAAAACCGCAGAGAATTTCCCAGGAAATAGTTCCTAAAATTTCTGCCCAACCGTCAGCAGTAATTTCATTTTCCCCATCTTTTCCCAACAGCGTCACCACTTCGCCGACTTCTAAATCGGGAATATCCGTGACATCCAGCATTAATTGATCCATCGTCACTGCTCCGATTTGCGGCACAAATTTACCTTTGAATAAAACCTGCATTTTATTAGAAAGATTGCGCGGAATTCCATCTGCATAGCCGATGCCAACTACCGCAATTTTTGTTTGTCTTTGAGCGATAAATTGATACCCGTAACTCACGCCTGTTCCTGCTTCAATGGTTTTCACCTGCGTCACCTTAGCTTTTACCAGCATTGCAGGCTTTAAATCCACAACATTTTGCAAGTGAGGAGCTGGATAAAGACCGTAGGTAGCCAAACCGACTCGCACTAAATCGTAATGTAAATCTGGGTCGGAAAGGGTGGCAGCAGAGTTTGCCAAGTGGAGGCGAGGGGGGTTAATTCCTGCTGTTTTAATTTGCTCGATCGCCCGTTTGAACCGATCGTGCTGAACATTCATAACAGCCGGATCTGGACTGTCGGCTGTCGCCAAGTGAGAGTAAATGCTAGCTAATTTTAAATTGGGCAACCGCTTGACTAATTGCACAAATTCTGTTGCTTCCGACGCGGGCGTACCCAAGCGAGACATTCCCGTATCTAACTTAGCGTGAACCGGCAAAGATCGATCGAGAGTAGCGAGAACTTCCGAAAAAATTATGGCTTGTTTTGCAGTACAAATAGTCGGCTGCAAGTGCCATTGGGCGATCGCCCTTACCTGCGCCGCTGTATGAGTTGCCCCCAACAGCAAAATCGGCGCTTCTATCCCAGCTTCTCGCAACTCTATGCCTTCGGGAATCGTCGCCACACCCAGCCAACTAGCACCAGCTTGCAATACTGTTTGACTGACTGCAACAGCACCGTGCCCGTAAGCATCCGCCTTCACAACTGCCATCAATTCTGTGCGGGGAGATAACAGATTTTTAAGCTGTTTTACATTGTGAGTTAAAGCTGCTAAATCAATTTCTACCCAAGCCCGCTGGCAAAGCCCGCCATCACCTTTCCACAGCCCCGTCTGGCGGGAATTTTGGGTTGTCGATCCTGCGGTTGTTTGTTCCTCGCTCAACATTGTCGATCGCTCCTACTTGCTTGCACAATTAAACACTGCTCGGAGATTTTATCCTAGGTTTAATTATCAGGAATTACGCATTAATACCACAGAAACCGGGTTTTTATCGAAATTAAAGGTCTAGATGCAGGATTTTTGTAAAAAACCCGGTTTCTCACCACTCATGCGTCCAGGACTAATTTATACCAATTTAATAAATACTTGCTATATATGAAGTTCTAGCCCCCCCCTTAACAAGGGGGGGTTGGGGGGGGTTCTATGT
>NZ_JADEWV010000211.1 GCF_015207455.1 Microcoleus sp. LEGE 07076 | reverse complement strand
CTTGTACGACAGTTTAAAATTAAAACTGCGCTTTTTTCCACCCAATAAATACCGAATTTCGAGATTGACAGTGAATAAAAAACACTCAACAAAAAGACTCAGCAGCTTAGCTTCAGGAAGTTGGCTGCACAAATTAATTGGCAAATAAATTTTTACAACAAATATTATAGTAGTCAAAACAAATCGGTAAGTGCATTGGAAAACACAACATCAGAGTCACAAAACACGGTAAAAAACGAAAAGCTTTTTGCAGTTACTCCCGTTTCCCAACGCGCCGACGCGCTGGATGCGCTGCGGGGAATAGCAGTTTTAGCAATGGTTTTATCAGGTACAATAGCCCGCAAAACATTGCCGGCGTGGATGTATCACGCCCAACTCCCTCCACCAGACCACGTTTTTAATAACAAACTAGCAGGATTAACCTGGGTTGATTTAGTTTTCCCCTTCTTTTTGTTTGCAATGGGTGCCGCAATACCCCTAGCTTTGTCCCGCCGTATCGCCAAGGAATGGGATACAAAAAAAGTAATTTTATTTATTTTGCAAAGAGGCTGTTTATTGGCATTTTTTGCAATATTTCTCCAGCACATTCGCCCGACTGTAATTAGCCCGGAGGAAGCAAGCAGACTAAAGTGGTGGCTGGGATTGTGCGGATTTTTCCTATTATTTTTGATGTACGTTCGCTGGCCTCAAAAGTGGTCTGCATGGCTGCGTAGGGGGTTAACTCTGGCTGCTTGGAGTGCGGGAATAGTCTTCGTATCTCACATCAAATATCCCAGCGGTGTAGGATTTTCAGTTGACCGCAGCGACATCATCTTAATGGTACTTGCAAATATGGCCGTTTTTGGGTCGCTAATTTGGCTGTTTACTCGTTCAAATCTGTGGCTGCGAGTAGGAATTTTGGGTTTGTTGTTAGCGGCGCGGCTTTCTTCTCCTGCTGACGGTTGGATTAAGTTAATTTGGTCGTCATCTCCTGCGCCTTGGCTGTTTCAATTTGATTATTTGAAGTATTTGTTTGTGGTGATTCCCGGTACTGTTGTCGGGGATTTACTGAATCGGTGGATAGAGTATTATTCGCCGGCAGAGTCAAGTTATGCGAAGTGGAAGAGTTGGCGCTATTTTAGCATTATGGTGTTGATGTTGGCGATTGATTTAATCTTGTTAATTGGACTGCAAGCTAGATGGGTGTGGCAGACTTCGTTAGTGACGCTGATGCTGTGTTTGTGCGGTTGGGTTTTGTTGAAAAAACCTGGAAATGTCACGGAAAATTTATTGAACCACCTTTACAAATGGGGATTTTATTGGCTGGCTTTGGGTTTGCTGTTTGAGCCTTATGAAGGGGGAATTAAGAAAGATTCGGCGACGGTGAGTTACTTTTTTGTTACGTCGGGAATGGCGATTTTTCTGTTAATTGGGTTGACGGTAATTATCGACGTGTTTCAGAAAAGATGGTTTTTGCAGTTGTTTATTGATAACGGGTTAAACCCGATGATTGGCTACGCAGGATTTGCTAACATTATCTGGCCGATTCTGGTTTTAACTAAATGGGAACCGGTGATTGTTGAGATGACTTCAAGCAATCCGTTTATGGGGTTTTTGAGGGGGTTTGGATATACGGCGATTTTGGCGTTAATTGTGATGGGGTTTACCAGGTTGAAACTATTTTTGAGAACGTGAGATAATTAAAGGGCGAGAACATCTTCACGTTTGGTAAATATAATTTCCTCATCGGCTTGCCTAAATTCAATACTAAACTTATCAAACACAACTTCTCGCCCTAAAAGCATGATATCATTTCCGGTTTGCGATCGTCACAAAAAACGTTCGTAGTACGGACTTGCATAGGCTTTCATTTTGCAGACTCAAGTCCGCACGCGCGAACGAATCTGATTGCGGTAAATCCAACGGAAATAATATGACATCTGCTTTTGCAGAGGTTTTGTTCATAGATGATGCAGTGATTGGCTAGAGAGATTTGCTTGGAAAATCCTAGGGAGTTACAGTCTATGAAACTGACTTGAGAATGCCGCTTTCTAGCTGATAAATTGCTGCCATAATTCCAGTTTCAGGATTTGTGAGCAGGGACTTTTTGACATCTTTCAGGTATTCTACAATGTGTGCTCGCAAAATAGGTCTTTCCACTGTGACAGTGTGATTGTAATCCCACAAATCCCAGATGATTATGCCGATGCCGACAATCGGGTCGATTAAACCTACACCCAACTGACTTGCAACTGTACCGCCTGTTTTTGTTGCTACCTTGGCGGCGGCTTTGCTGGCAGCTTTTGCTGTAACTTTGCTGCCGACTTTGGCTGCCATTCCCAATATTAACGGCTTAGCAATTAAGTAGCCGCTGCCGCCAACTAACACTTTTAATGATAAGTTTGAAATATTTCCTTGGTCGCTAATTGTGGTAGCAATATCGTTGAGATATTTGTCCCATTGTACTTGCGGTATGTTATAATTATTTTGAACTACTTTCACATTTTTGCTAACTTCTTCGATATATAAATTAGCAGTATCTTGAATGATTAATTGGAACCGCATTTGAGAATTTCTCGGCACTAGCACGCGGTTGGCAAATTCTCTTTGAAAGTCTTCGGTTAATTTTTCCGAAACAGCTTGAGATGCTGCATTCATATCAAGTTTGTTCAGTACGGCTGATTTGACGAAATTGAAAGGAACTGTAAATTCCATCTTTTTTTGATTGAAGTAATCGAAGTACCAATCGAGGAAGTTGTTGTCTACTCGTGCAATTACTTCGGTTTCCCATTTGTCCAATTCTTTTGATGCAAAAGCTTCGGCTGTTGTATGGGATTGTTGGATGGCTTTTTTAACGTCTTGGTTGACTTTGCTGAAATCGTGGGGCGGGGAGACGACAACGGCTGTGGTTGCAGTATTTGTGAGGGACTGGGATATGAGAAAGTGACCTAATAGGGGAATGATGACTACTAGAATGACAACTGTCCAAATCATCGGTGTCACTGTTTTGATAAACTGAGCGAGCACTTTGAGGCGCTCTGTTTTTTGTGAATAGGTGATTTTTTGGTTGTCTTGATTCATGGCGGTTGCTCAACTGAGGAGAATTTGGCTAGTTTCAATTATAGGCGGCGATTTGTGAATTGTGTTGCGGGCGAGTAGCCTGGGATTCTGGAAGGGTTGGGGGAAAAGTGCGCCCTGTCATCCCTGACTGTATAATAGTTATAGCCTTAGTTATAATGCTCAGGTACTGACTTTTCCAAAAGTATAAAAAAGATGGTTCAAAAAATAGCTCTATTTAATCACAAAGGCGGCGTTAGCAAAACAACTACTACATTCAATCTAGGATGGATGTTAGCCACGAAGGGAAAAAAAGTAATCATAGTGGATGCCGATCCGCAATGCAACCTCACAGGGATGGTTCTGGGGTTTTCTACTAAGCAAGAGCTAGAGGGATTATATAAAAAAGAACAGAATATTAAATCAGGCTTAGCACCTGCATTTGAATCAAGGCCTAAGCTAATTGAGGCTGTAGATTGTTTGCCAGTAGAAGGGTGCGATGGTTTGTTTTTGTTGCCCGGTCATGTGGGATTTGCTGAATATGAGGTAACATTAGGCATTGCACAAGAGCTAAGCGGTTCAATTCAAGCATTGCAAAACTTACCTGGTTCAATTTCATATCTTTTGCAGAAAACAGCCGAGAAATTTAAGGCAGATTATATTTTGATTGATATGAGTCCAAGTTTAAGCTCAATCAATCAGAACCTACTGATGACCAGTGATTTTTTTATACTTCCTACCAGCCCCGACTTTTTTTCAGTAATGGCGATCGACTCTTTGGCAACAATTTTGCCAAAATGGTATGCTTGGGCTCAGAAAGCTTCAGAAATGAGGATTTTGAAAGATGCCGACTATCCATTTCCCAAAGTTACACCCCGCTTGCTTGGGACTGTAGTTCAAAACTATCGAATAATACGTCAAGAACCCGCCGCTGCTTTTCAGAAGTGGATAGATGGAATTGAAGAAGCTGTTTCTACTAGATTAGTACCATCTTTGCGAAAAAATAATATGCTACTAAGTAATCAGATGTACAATTATCAAGCAATTGGCAGTGATTTATGCCTTGCAAAAATTTCTGATTTTAACAGCCTTATTGCTAAGTCTCAAGAGCATCAAACACCAGTTTTTGCTCTCACGTCAAAGCAAATAGGGAGTGGTATAGTTTTGGAAAAGACTTTAGGAGCACAAGAAAAGTTCAAAAAAGTTTTTTCTACACTGACGGACAGAGTTATTGAGTTAACGTGCCATGCAGCCAGCAATTGATCTATTTCGCATCAGTATTGCTCGCGTTCGGGATCTGATTGCTGTGCATAATTCTCTAAAAGCTCAAGCTAGCAGTGTTTTGGATCTTTCCGATATGCTGAGAGCTGCACTTGTTCTAGCGGTTAGCGCTTTGGACTACTATATCCATGAAATTGTCAGGATCGGAATGTTAGAAATTCATCGCGGGCAACGTCCTGAACCGCCAGCATTTTCGGGGTTTCAAATTTCACTGGGTAACGCTCGTGCAGGTATAAACGCAGGACAAAATATTGATTCTTGGCTAGAAGATGAAATTCGCCAACGCCACAGCTACAAAAGTTTTCAGCAGCCAAATGCTATAGCTGATGCTGTCCGGCTGATTTGCGATAAAAAGTTGTGGGAAGAAGTCTCTATTAATATGGGTAGCCCTGCTAAAGATATAAAAACACAACTAAGTCTGATTGTCGATCGCCGAAATAAGATTGCACATGAAGCAGATATAGATCCTACTTTATCGTTAGGGAATCGCTGGCCTATTGATGAACTATTAGTTAATGAAGCGGTTGATTTTCTCGAACAAGTTGTTGAGAGCATACACAATATTTTGTAACCCGCGAGTCTAGACAATTGAAGGTAAAGGAATCTCATAGCTGTAGGGTGCGTCGCTATGGGATAAATGCCAAGGGCGAGAATTTTTGAAGCGACGCACCCTACTTTAACTTTTAGCAGCTAAAGGAATCTCATCTCCGCACTCACAAGCAGTCTCTATCCACAATTCCCTAGCTTCCTCAATGTTCTCCATCGCTTCAGACAAAGTTTCCCCCACAGACATACAACCCGGAAGGTCTTTTATTATCGCCGTATAACCTTCCGATTCTGGATAAAAAGTAATAGGATATTTCAGACTCAAATAATAATCCAGAGATGTGAATTGACTTTCATCCGCGTTCATCCGCGTTCATCCGCCCCATCAGCGGTTCAAAAAAATAAGGTGAGCAACGCCCACCTTACCATCTTACAAAAAACGATTAAACCTTCGCTTCATTCTTCACCAAATTACCCCAACCCAAATCCTTCAGCGAATTATTCCGGCGCAGCGGGCGAGTCACCAACTCCAAAATATCCCGCGCATTCCCAAAGCCGTGAATCTGAGCAAAAGTAAACTCAACTGACCACTTAGTATTAATTCCCCGCGCTTCCAAAGGATTAGCGTGGGCCATACCAGTAATCACCAAGTCGATATTCTGTTCGTAAATCCGCTGTAGCTGATTGTAATTGTCTGGTTTCTCGACAATCCGAGGATTAGGAACACCCATCTCGTGACAAGTCTTTTCTAACAAAGCCAATTCGGCGGCTTGATAGCGTTTGTCCATGTAAGGAATGCCGATTTCGGGACAAGTCATGCCGCAGCGAATCAAGAAACGCGCTAAAGAAATCTCTAGCAAATTGTCGCCCATGAAGAAGACAGATTTGCCGCGAATGATTTGCAGGTAATCTTCTAAGCCGGCCCAGATTTGCGCTTCCCGTTCGTCTAAACCTTTGGGTTCAATTCCCAACACTGAGCAAATCTTCTCAATCCAGGCGCGGGTGCCGTCTGGCCCGATCGGGAATGGAGCACCAATTAGCTTACACTTGCGGCGGCGCATCAGCGTAGAAGCGGTACGGGACAAGAAGGGATTCATGCCCGATACATAATAGCCTTCTTCCAATACTGGCAATTCAGTGTAGCGCTTGGAAGGCAGCCAGCCGGAAACTTTGATTCCTTGCTTCTTCAATTCTAAGGTTAGCTGAGTGACAACTGGGTCTGGCAAAGATCCGAAAAGTACCAGCGGTGTGTGGTTGACATATTCGGATTCATCGGCTGCAACTTCTTCTTTTTTCTTGCCGAAGTTTAGCAGTTGAGAGATGGCGTTTCTTTCTTGCTTCTGAGATTCTACTACAGGAGCTTTGTCAGGGCATTTAGCGGCCATTGCTGCTAAAACGGTATCTTCCCCTTGGGTAAAGGCGTAATCCAAGCCGTTAGCGCGGGCTGTGACGATGGGAATGCCGATTTCGGCTTCCAGCTTAGGTGCTAAGCCTTCCAAGTCCATTTTGATGATTTCGGTGGTGCAGGTGCCGATCCAGACAATGACGCTGGGGTTACGATCGCGCTTAATTTGCAAGCACAGCCGCTTCAACTCATCAAAATCGTTTAACTGAGCGGAAATATCGCCTTCTTCCAACTCAGCCATCGCGTAGCGGGGTTCGGCAAAAATCATTACGCCCATTGCATTTTGCAAGAAATAGCCGCAAGTCTTGGTACCGATGACCAAGAAAAAGCTATCTTCAATTTTTTGATAAAGCCAAGCTACGCAGCTAATCGGACAAAATGTGTGATAATTGCCTGTTTCGCATTCAAAGTTTAAAGCTTCTGGTTCGGTAGTAGTAATAGCAGTCATATCTCAAATGTTCTCCCTTTAAATTGTTTTTCGTCTCGAACTCGACAGGCGCGCGATCGATCGAGGAAATACTTGTTTCTGTTTGGCGATCGCATCTTTTGCTGCGGACAAGCATAGGTTATTTTTCGTCTCTACCGCGAACAGGAGTTCCGGCCTGAAAATAGCTGTTTTGGGCGATCGCCAACAATAATAGAAATACCGGCTTTGGGCGTAATTTCTCTGACCAATAGATGCAGCCCACTGAATCTTTCCGCAGCAGTCGCAGCATTCAAAATTAAAGCTCAAAAATTCTGGTCCAGGGTCTATCATCCCTCACAGCATTGATTTAGTTTTGTGCTGCTGGCTAATACAAAAAGCCATTTGATAGTTGTGAGTTTGAGTTAATTTTAAATTAACTCCTCGCAACTCACAACTGACAAATAGAGCGGGAAACTTCAAAACCACGAGAGACTTGACGATCGCAAACTCACTTAAAATCAGACAAAAAACCAGAAATTTCTTCATCATCATCGGCATCCAAATCACCGAGACCTAGAGCATCTAAGTCATCTTCATCAGGATCTCCGGTAGTTGCTTCCCCCAGATCGTCAAGCCCGAGATCGTCGAGGTCATCGTCATCAGATAAAGAGAAATCGTCAATACCGTCTTCGTCCAAATCGCCCAGGTCAATGTCTAGGTCATCTGAGGTCGATGCCCCAAACGGATCGGGTATTTCTTCGGCGACAAAATCTGGATCTTCTTCACCAAACGGATCGGATATCGCCACTTCGAGGTCGCCAGAGGTCAAAGTCCCAAATTGTGAGGCTTCTTCTTCATCATCGTCGAGGTCGAGACCGTCCAAAGCAGAGGCTTCTTCTTCCTCATCGTCAAGGTCGAGACCGTCCAAAGCCGAGGCTTCTTCTTCATCATCCAGGTCGAGACCGTCCAAAGCCGAGGCTTCTTCTTCCTCATCGTCGAGGTCGAGACCGTCCAAAGCCGAGGCTTCTTCTTCCTCATCGTCGAGGTCGAGACCGCCCAAAGCCGAGGCTTCTTCTTCCTCATCGTCGAGGTCGAGACCGCCCAAAGCAGAGGCTTCTTCTTCCTCATCGTCGAGGTCGAGACCGCCCAAAGCAGAGGCTTCTTCTTCCTCATCGTCGAGGTCGAAGTCTGATACGGCATCTTCCTCGTCGTCGCCCATGTCGAAGTCTGATAAGCCGTCTTCTTCATCATCAAGGTCGAGACCGTCCAAAGCCGAAGCTTCTTCCTCATCGCCCATGTCGAAGTCAGAGACAGCTTCTTCCTCATCGCCCATGTCGAAGTCAGAGACAGCTTCTTCCTCATCGCCCATGTCGAAGTCAGAGACAGCTTCTTCCTCATCGCCCATGTCGAAGTCAGAGACAGCTTCTTCCTCAAACTCATCAAAGGATTCCTCCTCGGAGTTCAGTGCATTAGCAGCCGCCAGACCGGCGACTCCGGCGACGACTCCGGCTGCTACTAATGTCGCACCGCCGAATTTATTGGATTTGGCATCAGCGGGTGCAGCAGTTGCTGTTTGAGTTGCTGCGGGTGCAGCAGTTGCTGTTTGAGTTGCTGCGGGTGCAGCAGTTGCTGTTTGAGTTGCTGCGGGTGCAGCAGTTGCTGTTTGAGTTGCTGCGGGTATGGGAGATTGGCCGGCCGTCTGTGGCGCGGTATTTGAGGGCATACCCAGCGCCATGTCAGGGTCAAAATTTAGCCCCAACACTTCGATCAGGCTGTCTGCATCCGGCTTGAGTTTTGAGAAGGGCAGCATCAATTGCTCGAGTTCTGGCTCGAGGGCAGCCGCAATTCCCAGGATGAGGTAAGAAACGGGCCTTTTCCCGCCGTCGGGAGTGGCTACCGTGTTGTCAGCCGTCATGTGCAGGAGCAGCCAGGCTCGATTTGCCTGGTAGTAGTCCAACCACTTCTGTTTGAGAGCAACTGAAAAAGTATCAAAAAAAGCCATAACCTCTTTATCCTCATCCTGATCGCTAGACCTATTAAACCATCATCAGGTCTAGCTCATCTTCCTCCTTATTGACCACCGGTTGAACAGGATTTAGATAAAAATCTGACAGCAGCGAGAATAATTCCCGATCGGGCGAGTCGTTGGGTACTACTCCTTCGGGGCTTGCCAAAATCTGGTCGGCGATGTTGAGGTAGTAATCGCAGACGTAATTGAGGGATGGGTCAGACTCTGCCATCTCAAACAAAGTTTTGCCTTTGACGCGAGAAACGCGGATGTCTTCGATCAGGGGCAGCACTTCCAGCACCGGCATGGGTACTGTGTCTATGTACTTGTCAATCAAGTCGCGCTTGGAGGTGCGGTTGCCGATTAAACCGGCAAGTCGCAACGGGTGAGTGCGGGCTTTTTCGCGGACTGAGGCGGCGATGCGGTTGGCTGCAAACAAAGCGTCGAAACCGTTGTCTGTAACGATCATGCAGTAGTCGGCGTAGTTCAATGGGGCTGCAAAACCGCCGCACACTACGTCGCCGAGCACGTCAAACAGGATGATGTCGTATTCGTCGAAGGCATTGAGTTCTTTTAGCAGTTTAACGGTTTCGCCGACTACGTAGCCGCCACAGCCTGCTCCTGCGGGGGGGCCGCCTGCTTCTACGCAGTCAACGCCGCCGTAGCCTTTGTAGATGACATCTTCTGGCCAAACGTCTTCGTAGTGATAGTCCTTTTGTTGAAGGGTGTCAATAATTGTGGGGATTAAAAAGCCTGTGAGGGTAAATGTGCTGTCGTGCTTTGGATCGCAACCGATTTGCAAAACTTTCTTGCCGCGCTTGGCTAGGGCAACTGAGATGTTGCAGCTTGTTGTCGATTTGCCAATTCCACCTTTTCCGTAAACTGCGAGTTTCACTCTTTGTTCTCCTATAGGTTTCTATCAAAACTGTGAGGGCTGGGGTTTCGCGCTTTGATGTTGCGATCGCCCAAATCCAATGCTTTTACTGCAATAGCCCAACTGCAATAGCTTTTCTTGTCAATTTGGGATTTGGCGCAAGTTAGCTGTTTAAAAGC
>NZ_JADEWV010000470.1 GCF_015207455.1 Microcoleus sp. LEGE 07076 | reverse complement strand
CTCTCCCCCTCTCCCACTCCCTCACTCTCCCTCTCCCCCTTGAGCCCAACTCGTGATTGCAATCTATCCAGGCAGTTTTGACCCCATTACCTTCGGTCACGCAGACATTATCGAGCGGGGCTGCAAATTGTTCGATCGGGTAATTGTTACCGTAGTCCGAAACCCCAGCAAAACTCCTCTGTTCAGCGTAGAGCAGAGGATCGAGCAGATCCGGCTCTGTACCCAACACTTGCCAAACGTAGAAGTAGACAGTTTTGAGGGTTTGACAGTAAACTATGCTAAGATTCGACAAGCCAAAGTGCTGCTGCGGGGGCTCCGGGTACTAACAGATTTTGAAATGGAACTCCAGATGGCCCACACCAATAAAACCCTCCTGGGCGAAATTGAAACAGTTTTTTTGGCAACTTCTAACGAGTACAGCTTTTTAAGTAGTAGTGTAGTTAAAGAAATCGCCAAGTTTGGTGGCTCCGTAGATCATCTTGTTCCGAAACACGTCGCCCTAGATATTTACAAATGTTACGCCAGCAGGAACCTAATCGCATCGAACCCGACAGTACCGGCGTCCCCACTGAGAATGAATCACCTCAGAACACAGCCGCCTTCGGAGATCCCACCCACACCGCAGGAGTAGACATCCAGCGGGAATTAAACCGGCTTGAGGAAATTGTTCTCGACAGTCCGCGCATTCCTCTGACCAGACGCACTCTGATTGATGAAGAACAGTTGCTAGATCAGTTAGACTTGGTGAGGCTAAATTTGCCGATCGCCTTTGCAGAAGCCGAGACAATCATTCGGCACAAAGACGATCTGCTTGAAGAAGCTCAACTCTACGCTCAAGAAGTGATAGAAGCAGCAGAACAGCGAGCGGCAGAACTTTTAAACGATATGGGCCTGCTCCAGCAGGCGAAGATAGAAGCAGATCAGTTGCGACAGCAAGTTTTGCTCGACTGCGAGGCAATTCAGCAGGCGACGCTGGCGGAAGTCGAACAAATTCGCTACCAGGCTCAAGAGGAACTGGAAGAAATGAGAGTCAGGGCGATGGCTGAATGCGAAGAAATTCAAAACGGAGCTGATGATTATGCAGACCAAGTGCTCGATAATATCGAACACAAGCTGAGCGATATGCTGCGCGTGATCCGCAACGGGCGCGATCGGTTGGATAATGTTTCTGCATCCCACATCCACAACACCAACGGTTAGTTGAATGTAACTATAGCCTTTGGAACTCTCATATGAGGTGTTGTCGGGCATAGCGTATAGGGCATAGGGCATAGGGCATAGGGCATAGGGCATAGGGC
>NZ_JADEWV010000210.1 GCF_015207455.1 Microcoleus sp. LEGE 07076 | reverse complement strand
GTCTCAGTATTTTTGCAAGAGGTCTAATGAAACAGCCCTCGGGAGAAAGTTCGATAGAGTCCCAAAGGCAGACAGGGAGAGGATTTGATTTTTTTGCTCTGCCTTCTAAAAATACAAGTTATCTAATCAAATATGCTCAGCCGCAGATTTTTAGCTATTTGTTCCAACAAAAATAAGCCCCCGACAGAATTTCCTTCTTGATTTAGGGGCGGACTGTAACAGCCGATCGCGCCTTCACCCGGAATTACCGAAAGCATTGCCCCGCTAACTCCCGACTTGGCGGGGAGTCCCACCTGCAGCGCAAAGCGCCCGGAAGCCTCATACAAACCGCAAGTAGCCATCAGTGCTTTGACAGTGCGACAGTTTTCCCAGAGTGCTGGGCCACTGTTTACCAGCACCATTCCCAGCGAGGCCAAATCCTCCACAGTTCCCGACAAACAACAAACTCGATTGTAAGTTTCTAAAGCAATTTCCGAGTTTTGCAGATAACCCGATTTTACCATTGCTAAGGCAAGATCCCGATTATTTTGATTCCGCTTTTCATTTACTGAATCCAGCATTAACTCATCCACAAATAACTGACTGTTTGCTTGTTGGTTCAGCCAAGTTCGCAAGTTTTGACAGCGCGCCGCAGCATTTTTACCTGGAATCAAAGACGCTAGGGCGATCGCCCCGCTGTTAATCATCGGATTTCTCGGCTTCCCTTTATCCCTTTCGAGTTGAGTCAGGGAATTGAAAGCAAGTTCCGAAGGATCGCAGCCCACGCAGTCAAAAACCGTTTTTTCGCCCAATTCGCACAGCAAGTAAAGCAGCACGAAGGGTTTGACAGCGCTCATCAGCGGGAACGTGCGAGCAACGCTGCCCCAGCTCAAAATTTTACCGTCAACTGCCCGAATTTGCACGGCAAACCCTTCTCTGTCGGCTCGCGCCAGAAGAGGTACGTAAGTGGGGATTTGACCGGATTTACTGCGATTAATTGCCTGTTTTGCCCAAGCTGCCAGTTGTTCCGGTTGCAGGGAAGATAATTTGCTAGTGGATGTGTTCACTGTCGATTAAGGATCGTGAATTAAATAATTTACACATATTTGTGGGATGGGCGGGAGAGCCCATCCCACAAGAACAATAAAAATGGTGAGTTATTTAGCACTCTCATTCCTAAGTCCGCAGGCGCAAATAAACCGATACCGATGGGGTGTCATACCAAATCCGGGTTAGCCACCCCTGTATTTTTGAGTCGGCCTTCTGCCGACATCGTTTGTGTAGAGGCGGTTTCAACCGCCGAATCGTCAAGGGGGGATGTTACCCGGATTTGGTTTGGCTCGATCGCGAAAGACTTATTGTCTTGTCAAACTTCACCTACATTTAGATCGTTTGAGATTTGAGATTAGCAGTCCGATCGCGCTTTCGATACCGCTTTCAAAAAAACAATGCAACTGTATCCCAACTTTAAACCCTTATGCAATCAGTCATTTTCCATCTTATATTGAAAATATAAAAATGAAAATTGTATGACCCACAAATCAATTTCTTAAAATAACTGCCTCACTTCAGAGGTATTGCCAGAAACCTGGTTTCTGACATCACAAAAGCAAACTCAGCTTTTAAATAATTGACGTTTTCGGCTGCGCGGAGATAATAAATTTATCGACAATTTTTGAGAAAAATCTGTCTTTGCATAAAAACCTCCCTTTCACCCAGATATATAATTAGCAGCTCGATCGGCAGGGCTGCCAACCAAAACCAACCAGCACTGGCTTGAAAGGCCTTCAGGTTCTTATGGTTTAATCCCCAGCAATGGGCGGGGTGCATATGTAACTTAATTCTTTCAGAGTTCGGCCAATCCTGTCCGGAAACCCCCCGAACCTTTAAGAATGACTATCCAACCGGATTCACCAAAACCAGGATAAAACAATGCCAGAAGATGCGAAAGCAGAAGCACCCAAACCCGCTCCGCTGACTTTTAAGGGCGTATGCAAAGACGGAGTTCTCAAAGGCAAAGAAATCGAGGGCAAGTTAGACATCAAAATCAACGTTGAATCAGTCAAAGCCGCAGAAACACCTCCCAAAAAAAATGAGTGGGAAGCGCCTATATTTTGGGCGGTGTTCTTATTAACTGCCAACTTTGCCGTCGGCGACCCCGCAGGAATCAGAAATTACAGCTCCCCACAAAGGTCTCATTCTCATGAGATGTTAAACCAATCTGGGGAGCAGTCGCTGTTGCCTAAGAAAAACACCAGCAACTCGCCGCTTTAGGCTCTGGGAGCCTGCCAGCCGCGCAAATAGTAATAAAAAGACCCGAAATATTCATCGAATACTTTCGTCGTAGTTACCAAGGCTTCTGCACTAGGCAGAAAATCTGCCGCGTCTAAACGGAGTCGGGATTTCCCTCCAGACACGGGTTGGTAAGTGTAGAAGTCTGTAGCTCTGGGAATCACCTGAATGCCCATATTTGCAAAAGCTAGGCTGGCACGGCGCATCTGAATCGCTGATGTTACCAGGATTACTTTACGCCCGACGCCGCGGCTGTCGAGGATCTTTCTCACTTCCTCGGCGCTGGTGCGTATGTTGCTGCCATTATCGTCGAGAACGATACTGGTGCGGGGCACACCCATGTTGCTTGCCAGCAAAGTTTCGATATCTTTGGCTTCGCCAGTATAATTCTGTAACTCTGCTCTGGGCCCTGCGCTAACGATGACCAAAGGTGCTAGTTGTTTTTTATACAAAACGGCTGCGTAGGGCAGGCGATTGCCTGCATCTGTCAGTTGAATTGCTTCTCGGTGGTGAGGCTGAGTCGTTCCTTTGCCCAGCAGGACTATGGCCGCTGCTGTTTCGTCGCAGCAAACTGTGGTGCGTGCAGCCGCATCGCGTTCTGCTTGATCGGCGAACCAATAAGCCACCACTGGCATACTCGACAGGATCAAAACTAGCAGCGCAGCCAGGATCATTCTCGGTGCTGGGTTGCGGATGCCCCCGTTGGTGATCAGCGCCGATGCAATCACCAGCAGCGTGATCGAAAAACCTAGGGGCTTAAAGAAGAAGGCTATTAGACCGAAAATCGCTGCTCCGACTGGCGTGTCTGGCGCGAAAAAAGCCAGGAACAAAAGGCTGATCAGCAGCAAAACGCGCAGCCGATCTATTAACGGATTGTCTTTGCCTCCTGATGTATCCCACCACGATTTGATCAGTGAGAACAGGAGGAATAGAAATAGAATGCGAGCTAATAGTTCTGGCATCTTGCAATATTCTGTGTGTTCATAAATTAGTACAGAAGTTTGGAAACGAGCGGGAATTTAGCGGAGGGAGGAGATACGGGCATCGGTGGGTTTTTAACTTTCGCCAATAACGCAGTCCGATCGCACTTACCCTGATGCTCGATTCCGGTCAGCTATCAACTATTGGTTGCAGGCTGCAAGCCCGCTACTTTCAGTTACCGATTGCTGACAGTTAATTGGTAATTGATAACTGGTAATAGTTGATTGGTAATTGGTAATGGATCGAGCACAGCCAGGTGGAATTGGCAATTCAAACCTGCTTGCTGCCGCCTGCTTTTTTTCCAATTACCTGTTACCCATTCACCAATCCCCATTTATCGGCGTTTCAGTTGATTCCGAATTGCCTGCGTTACCGTTTGAATTACTTTAACACGAGCATAATACTTGTTATCGGCCGCAACTAGCGTCCAGGGAGCAGCCGGGGTGCTGGTGCGCTGAATCATTTGATTCACCGCCACTTCATAAAAATTCCACTTTTGGCGATTCCGCCAATCTTCCTCGGTGAGTTTGTATTGTTTAAATGGATTGTTTTGCCGCTCTGTAAACCGCTTTAGTTGCTCGTCAGGACTGATGTGCAGCCAAAATTTAACTAAGACACAACCGAAACTGGTAAGTTGCTCCTCAAATTCGTTAATTTCCTGGTAAGAGCGACGCCATTCGAGGTCGGTGGCAAATCCTTCGACTCGCTCGACCAGCACTCTACCGTACCAACTGCGATCGCAAATGCTGATTTTACCAGCAGTCGGCAACTCTCGCCAGAACCGCCAGAGATAGTGGTGAGCTTTTTCTTCGTCTGTCGGGGCCGCAAACGCATTAACGGTATAGCTGCGGGGGTCTAATATGTCCGTCAAACGTTTAATCGCACCTCCTTTGCCGGCCGCGTCCCAACCTTCAAACAGCACTAATACGGGGATTTCATCTTCGTCAATGCTTTGTTGCAGTTTGCCAAAATCGGTTTGTGCTTCGCGAAGTTGCTGTTTGTATTCGTCTGGCGACAGCGATAGAGTTAAATCTACTTGGGCGAGCAAGTCGGGTTCGGTGGGTTGCAACTTTTCTTGAGGCGGCAGTTTCAGCGGTGCAGATTGCGCCGACAGCGTGTCTAAGGCTTCTGTAATTTTGGCTGCCATTTGCGTTAAAACTTTGATTCTCGCCCACCGCTTACAGTCGCCTTCTACTAGCGTCCAAGGTGCCGGCCCAGTGCCGGTTTGAGTTACCATTTCTTCGGCCAAATTTGTGTATTCTTGGTATTTTTTGGCTTGTTTCCAGTCTTCGGGCCGCACTCGCCAAGCTTGTAAACTGTCGTCTTCTAGTTTTTTGAGCCGATGTTTGAGTTCTTTTTTGCTCAGGTGAATCCAAAATTTGGCAATTGCCGCGCCGTCATTTACGATCAGTCTCTCGAAGGCGTTGATTTGTCTGATGATTGTCGGTACTT
This sequence comes from Microcoleus sp. LEGE 07076, assembly GCF_015207455.1. Taxonomy (GTDB): domain Bacteria; phylum Cyanobacteriota; class Cyanobacteriia; order Cyanobacteriales; family Microcoleaceae; genus Microcoleus. Next base: position 5,122 of record NZ_JADEWV010000210.1, on the reverse strand, counting down.
CGGCATCGGAGACTCGATCGAACAACCGGTCTTCTAAAACATGAGTGTACCAACTGTGATAAAAAAAGCCAATCCGCCCCCGCGCTGGCAGTTTTTGCCAAAACCGCCACATAAAAGGATAGTCCATTTCTGCATCTGAGGGCGGCCAAATCGGGTGGACGGAAAACCCGCGCGGATCCATGTAACCCACCATTTTTTTGACCAGAGCGCCTTTGCCAGCGGCCGCCCAGCCTTCGAGTACGATGATGGTGGGCAATTTTTTTTCCCAGCAAGCTTTTTGGAGCGATCGCAACTGCTGCATTAAAACTTCTATCTTGGCATCGTAGGTTTCTTTGTCCAGGGAAACATCTAAATCCAGGTTGTCGAGCATATTTACCTCATACAAATCCGAAAAAACAGTTTAAATTTAGTTTAACGTTAGGATAAAGTTAAATCTTCAAGTGCGGCCAAAAGTTATCATAACTACACTTATTCCCAGTTACAAGCGCGGTGATTCTGTCGCCGCATCCAGGCTGCCGCTAATACTAACAAAACTCCCCTCACATCAAGCTTGCCAAAAAAAACCTGAGCGGTTATAGTTGAATTAGGGAACTTTTTAATAAGTTCAACTTTTCCCTTCACCCGATCGGGTGAGCGAACAAAAGCAGCAACAAATCCCTGAAACGGGCTTTATTGTCAAACAGAGCCAAAGTAAAAATCAACAACCCGGTGGGGGTGAAAACTTCTTTACTTAGCTGCATTAAATTTATTCAAACAACAGTTACTCAAGCACCAGCTTTGATAACTTCGAGGGCGCTGCTTGCGAAGGTGGGGCGCTACTCGGGCCATAGATTCACATACAAAAACCGCCCAAACGGGCAAACCAATTTTTATGATTGCGCTATGAGATAAAACCTGAAAGCCTGAGTGATATAAACAGGTTTCTGAGTTTTATCAACACCATTCTGAATATTACTGTCATTTCTCGTGCAACAGGCATCTTGTCTGTTACTGACATTTGTACAAAATGTCATTTCTAATGCAACAGGCATCTTGCTTGTTACTGACATTTGTACAAAATGTCCGAATTACTGTACTTGTTTGTCAATACCCACTAATAGCAACAGTCCGATTTTACGGATTGGAAGTTTTTTATGAATATCTTAACAACACGATCGTACAAAGGCGAAACTGACTGGTGCGCGATCGCCAATTTAATCGATGCTTGCGAAGCAGTCGATCGACTCGGCGAAGAAGTATCCGCCAGCGAACTCAAGCTAATCCTTGACTGCCCCAAACTTGACAAAGCCCGCGATGTCCAATTGTGGGAAGACGGAAACTACAGACTAATTGGTTTAGCACTGTTAGATATGCCAGATTCCACCGATGAAATAGAAGCTTGTCTCTGGTTTTATGTGCATCCAAATGTACGGGATGAAGGCTTAGAAAAAGACATAATTAAATGGGGAGAAAAACGCCTGGCCGAAGTAGGAAAACAAGGCAATTTGTCCACCAAATTGCGTACCTACAGCCGTGAAGATAAAACCGATCTGATGCGGATTTTAGAGAAACAGGGCTTTGAAGTCGATCGCTATTTTCTCACAATGGCGCGATCGCTCGCCGAACCAATTCCCGCACCCGAATTTCCCGCAGATTTTGCGCTGACGCACGTATCCGGGGAAAAAGACATCCAACCTTGGGTAGAGATGTTCAACCAATCATTTATCGATCACTGGAACCACCACGATTTAACAGCCGAAACCGTGCGATACTGGATGCAAGACGAGAATTATCAGCCGGAATTAGACTTGATTGCTGTTTCGGGCGATTCCCTGCGGGATAGCTTCGCTTCACGTAAATTTGCAGCATTCTGCGACTGTCAAATCAAACAGCAAAAAAATAGTAACAGCAGCACAAAAGACGGCTGGATAGAATTATTGGGTACGCGCCGCGACTATCGCAAAATGGGCTTAGGAAAAGCGATGCTGCTAGCTGGCTTGCATAAGTTGAAAGCAGCGGGCGCAAATACAGCGAAACTCAGCGTCGATGCCGACAGCTTGACAGGCGCGACAAAGCTTTACAAATCAGTCGGTTTCCGCCCGCTGGAAACATGGATAGAGTGGGCTAAGACAGTTTAAAACAAGGTTGGTAGTTTAGTTGTAGGGTGCGTGAAAGCGAAAAATCTTGGCTAGGATGAAAACATTAACACTCACGCACCCTCCCAGCAACTCTGGACACGGCAATGCCTAAAGCCGTGTCAACTTAACGTTCATTCCATAGTCCGGCAGGGGTTTCAACCCCTGCCTCAAAGCGCAAGTCCTCTAAAAGAGGACTGATGAGTTCTTGAGTCCTCTTTTAGAGGACTTTAGCTATTAGCCAGGGGTTTCAACCCCGGTTGGACTCGCGGGATGACTAACAGACTTGGCGGGCTGACAGCTTAAGTTGACACGGCTTTGGGCCAAGCCCTCTCCTCATTTCTAATAATTCCAATGCTACCGAATTTGAGATGAGAGCTTTCCTTCTTTCCCTAAATCTGCCGAAAATTCACGGCTGTTATCAAATTCGCATTCACTCCAATCATCATACCTAACTCCTCTCCTGTCAACAGGTTTTTGATAATTGTTCCCTGAGTATTTTGAGTAATTGCTAACTGATTAAAACTTAAACCACCAGCTAATCCAATCAAATCTTGACCGCTGGTAAAATCAGCGATAACATCAAATCCATGACCAAATTTTAGTACAAAGATATCGTTCCCACTACCGCCAATCAAACTATCATTCCCCAAATCTCCGTAAAGAATATCGTCGCCTTTGCCACCCATCAGAGTATCGCTATCTTCCCCTCCATAAAGAGTATCATTTCCTTCACAGCCTCCCAAAATATCTGCTTGCTCGTTACCGCTGATAAAATCATTGCCTTCGCCACCACAGATAGTATCCGCACCCTGACTTCCAAACAAGTAATCATCACCCTCACTACCAAGCATTGTGTCATCACCTTTCCCTCCAAATAACGTATCATCATCCTTACCACCATCGATGAAATCATCATTTCTGTTGCCAAAAATAATGTCATTACCTTCCCTGCCATTTATAGAGTCATTTCCTTTCCCTCCAAAAATTAAATCATTGCCAAAATTGCCAAGAATGATGTCGTTTCCTTCATCTCCAAATAGGATGTCATCACCACTACCACCACTGATAAAATCATTGCCTGTATTGCCGTTAAGGATGTCGTTTTCATCGCCGCCATATAAGTTGTCATCCCCGGAAGAAGCATCGAATATATTGCCGCTGTTGCTGCCGAGAAATTCATCATTTTTAGCAGTGCCTATTTGAAGTGCGGATACACCGAGTATGGTGTTTTCAACTCTGTTTGGTTGGTTTAGGTTGGGATAGGGAATGTCATCGCAGATGCAGTCATCATTTGGGATGTTATTAGTTATTGGCGTTACCGATGGTGTTGGCGTTGGTGTTTCCGTTACCGCAGGTGTTGGCGTTACCGCAGGTGTTGGTGTCGGTGTTGGTGCGGGTGTTGGCGTTACCGCAGGTGTTGGCGTTACCGCAGGTGTTGGTGTCGGTGTCGGAGGTAGCGATGGTGTCGGCGTCGGTGTCGCTGTCGGAGTTTCCGATGGCGCGGGCGTCGGTGCTGGAGTTGGAGTTGGCGAGAAAGGCGTCGGAGTTGGAGTTACCTCGGGCGTCGGAGTCGGCGAGAAAGGCGTTGGCGTTGTTACCGGAGTTGGTGTGGTGACAGGAGTTGGGGTTGTTACCGGAGTTGGCGTTGTTACCGGAGTTGGTGTGGTGACAGGAGTTGGGGTTGTTACCGGAGTTGGCGTTGTTACCGGAGTTGGCGTTGTTACCGGAGTTGGGGTTGTTACCGGAGTTGGCGTTGTTACCGGAGTTGGGGTTGTTACCGGAGTTGGGGTTGTTACCGGAGTTGGCGTTGTTACCGGAGTTGGGGTTGGTACCGGAGTTGGTGTTGGCACAGGTGCGGGAATATTCACGCCAAAAGTACCTAAACCGCTAGCAGCAGACAAATTGCCAACAACATCCCTCACCTGTGATGCTTGCAAATTAACTGTGTAAGTACCATTGTCAGCATTATCCCAAGTTCCCCCTGGCGACGTAAACGAATATGTCGCTGTGCGCGGTGTACCATTGCTATTAGTATTAACACTAACAAAACTAGCAGGAATAGCACCACCTGACCAATTTACAACAACGTCAGAATTATCTAAGCTGCTAACATCAACTCCAGTGGTATCAGTGAAAGTAACTGTCAATATCTGACTTGTACCACCCGCTGTAGTAATATTAGAAATTGCCGCCAAGTTAGCAGTAGGTGGGATGACATCAATAATCGGGAGCGTGATATTAGCAGTGCGAACAAGTTGAGTGGCTGCGGTGTTATTGTTACCCGCAGCATCTGTGGCCTTAGCTATGGGAATATCAACTGTGACATTACCACTAGCAGTGGGTGTGACATCAAAAGTGTAAGTTGTGGCATCAACTATGACAAAGTTTCCGACAGCAGCATTGGCTACGGTGATATCAGTAGTATCAAAGCCGATGACATTTTCACTGAAGGTGGCGGTGACGGTAAATAAACCAGTTACTGTGGTTGGTGAAGTTGATGTTAAGGCTACTGTGGGTGCGGTAATGTCGGCAGTGCGAGTTAGTTGAGTGGCGGCGGTATTGTTGTTACCAACGGTGTCTATGGCTGTAGCTGCTGGGATATCAACTGTGACATTACCAGTAGCAGTGGGTGTAACTGTGAATTCATAAGTTGTACCGCTAGTTGTTGTAAATCCGCTAACAGTGCCGTTACCAACTGTCACGTCAGTTGCAATAAATCCTGTGACATCTTCACTGAAGGTTGCTGTGACGATAAATGGTGCGTTTGTGTTGGCTGGTGATGCGGATGTTAGGGTGACTTGGTGCTGTAATGTCGGCAGTGCGAGTTAGTTGAGTGGCGGCGGTATTGTTGTTACCAACGGTATCAATCGCTGTAGCTGCTGGGATATCTACGGTGACATTGCCACTAGCAGTGGGTGTAACTGTGAATTCATAAGTTGTGCCGCTAGTTGTTGTAAATCCGCTAACAGTGCCGTTAGCAACATTGATGTCAGTGTCAATAAATC
>NZ_JADEWV010000209.1 GCF_015207455.1 Microcoleus sp. LEGE 07076 | reverse complement strand
CTGAGTTTGAAACGTTCTACACTAAGAACATTCTGCTTAACGAAGGCATTCGTGCTTGGATGGCTCCAACAGACCAACCTCACGAAAACTTCATCTTCCCTGAAGAAGTTCTGCCTCGCGGTAACGCACTTTAAAAAAATTAGGATTTGGATTTCAGATTAATTTAAGTTTTTTAAATTCACATTAGAAATCCAAATTCCTATTCCCAGGGTGAGCGCGGTGCTCCCGCGCTCACCCGAGGAAGAAAAAAACCCAAATCCAAAATCTAAAATCGTTGGAGGTTCTACCGGGTGGTAACGCTCTCTAATTCTTACGTAAGCGGTCGCGACCAAGAATCCTCCGGGTTCGCTTGGTGGTCTGGCAACGCTCGTTTAATCAATCTCTCAGGCAAACTGCTGGGCGCGCACGTCGCTCACGCTGGTTTGATCGTGTTCTGGGCCGGAGCAATGACTTTGTTTGAAGTCGCTCACTTTATCCCAGAAAAGCCCATGTACGAACAGGGCTTAATCTTAATGCCCCACATCGCTACTTTGGGTTGGGGCGTCGGCCCCGGCGGTGAAGTCACTGATATCTTCCCGTTCTTCGTAGTCGGCGTTCTTCACTTGATTTCCTCGGCAGTTCTAGGCTTGGGTGGCATTTATCACGCCATTCGCGGCCCGGAAATTCTCGAAGAATACTCTTCTTTCTTCGGATACGACTGGAAAGATAAGAACCAGATGACCAACATCATCGGCTATCACCTGATTTTGTTGGGTGGCGGCTGCTTGCTGCTGGTTGCTAAGGCCATGTTCTTCGGCGGTGTCTACGACACTTGGGCTCCGGGCGGTGGCGACGTGCGTATTGTCACGAACCCAACTCTCAACCCGGCTGTGATTTTTGGCTACTTGACTCGTTCTCCTTTTGGTGGCGAAGGCTGGATAGTCAGCGTCAACAACATGGAAGACATCATCGGCGGTCACATCTGGCTCGGCTTGATTTGTATCGCTGGCGGTGTTTGGCACATTTTGACCAAGCCTTTCGGCTGGGCTCGTCGCGCCTTAATCTGGTCTGGCGAAGCTTACCTGTCTTACAGTTTGGGCGCTTTGTCCCTGATGGGCTTTATCGCTGCCTGTTTTGTCTGGTTCAACAACACTGCTTACCCTAGCGAATTTTACGGCCCGACGGGCCCGGAAGCTTCTCAAGCGCAAGCTTTGACCTTCCTGATCCGCGACCAGCGCTTGGGTGCTAACGTCGGTTCTGCACAAGGCCCGACCGGTCTTGGTAAATACCTGATGCGCTCTCCTACTGGCGAAATCATTTTCGGCGGTGAAACGATGCGTTTCTGGGATTTCCAAGGCCCTTGGTTGGAACCTTTGCGTGGTACTAACGGTTTGGACTTGAACAAAATCAAGAATGACATTCAGCCTTGGCAAGCTCGCCGCGCTGCTGAATACATGACTCACGCTCCTTTGGGTTCTTTGAACTCTGTGGGCGGTGTGGCGACTGAAGTTAACTCGTTTAACTTCACTTCTCCTCGTTCTTGGTTGGCTTGTTTCCACTTTGTGATGGGTTTCTTTTTCTTGATCGGCCACTTGTGGCACGCGGGTCGCGCTCGCGCTGCTGTCGCTGGCTTTGAGAAGGGGATCGATCGCGAAAATGAAGCGGTACTTTCTATGCCAGACTTAGACTAATCGATCGCATTTATTGCTGATTTGATTGTCTAGTCAAAAAAGCTCCTGCTTAACGGCGGGAGCTTTTTTTTGAGCTGATTAACTCAGATTATGCCTCAATACGGTTCAGATCAGACACTCATGGAGACAAAACTCTTTGAAAAACAGATACTGCGATTGTTTCGCTATTTGCTCGTAAGGACAAAAAAACATTAACTGAACCTGAACCGTATTGGATGATGACTATTAAAAGCAGCTATAATACAATCATTTGAAAACAGTAAATTAGGTAGATGGAGGTCACTTACTTACTATGGAAGTAGCAATGCCTGATGTTTCTCAAAGCTTTCAAAAAACGCAATGATTTTTGACGGAACAGGTCGGAAAAGCTGTTGATTCTGTTTCCGAAGCAAGAGCACAAGCTAAATCTTCTCTCTCCGAATCTGCGGACAAGGCCAAAGAAGCTCTGATTCAAACTACTAATTCTGTTAATCAAGCTACGAACAATGCTTTAGGTAATGTAGCGGAGACAACTAAAAAAGCAAGTAATTCTCTATCGGAAATCACGAATCAAGCAGTTACTCGTGTTAGTGAAACCACCAACAAAGCTGTTGATGCTGTTTCTCACTCTGCTGACAAGGCTAAAGAAACTCTCACTCAAACTACTAACTCTGCGGTCAATACTCTGAATCAAACGACTAGCCAAGCTGTAGAGAGTGTAACTCAAGCAGCAGAAAAGGCTAAGACTTCATTGCAAGATAGCCTTGACAAGGCTGAAAATATTAGCGGTGCGGCTTCAGAGGCTATTAAAAGTGCGATCGATGCTACCCTCAAAAATTGGATTGATTCTCATCCTGCAATCTTCTGGTTGGTGAGTCATCCGTTGATAGGCTTAGCAATGCTGCTGCTATTTATATTCATAATATTCGGTTTTTTCCAGGCTTTAGGTAGCTTTTTTGCAGAAGGATGGTTATCTATTTTGCAAATCCCTGGAAAATTTATACAAGGGGTTTTCAGTGTCGGCACTAAATCTGCAAGCAATCTCGGCGGAGCGGCTGTAAGCTCGTTGGTTTCAAGGACTCCGGGATCGAATAACAATTCAGCTTTACAATTGAGGGGAGTTGAATCAAACAGTTTGGAATCTCGGGAACGACTTGCTAATATTTTGACAAGGTTAGAGGCAATTCGACAAGAGCAGAGTCAGCTTTTAGAAGAAGCGTCGGCTATTTTAGGCAAGCAGTTGAATGCAGATTGAGAACGTGTGGCCCGATCGCACTTATGGTAAATTGAATAAATCCAGGCTTTCCATCAAAAGCAGACAAATAAACGCTTGCAGTCGATCGCCCAATACGCCATGACCGATTCCGAATTCTCCGACGATCTAAAATGGACGCCCGAAGCCCTTGCCAAGCTGAAAAATATTCCCTATTTTGTGCGGGGACAAGCTCGCGTCCGCATTGAGCACCTCGCCCGCGAAGCTGACACCGAAGTCGTCACAGTTGAGTTAGTTGAGCAAGCTCGCATCGAGTTTGGACATTGACACTCCCCGCCCTAGAGGGCTAGGATTCTTCGTTCACAGGGAGATGCCTTGTAAAAGCAGTGCCTTTACTTGGCCTTACTCTCCCTCCCGAAGCAGTAACGGTATGCCCTGCCGTCAAAATTCGTAAACCTTCATCTCGAATATTCTTAGCGGCATTAATATCTCTATCATGGTTTTCTCCACATTTAGGACATTGCCAACTACGAATATCCAAACTCAAGCTATCCACGCGATTTAAACAGTTATTACAAGTCTTTGAACTGGGATAGAACCTATCTACTTCGATGTAGGTTTTTCCTGCCCACTCAGACTTGTACTTCAACATGGTGCAGAATTGTCCCCAACCAGCATCACTAATAGATTTAGCTAGTTTGTGGTTTTTAACCATGTTTCTAACTGCTAGATTCTCGACAACTATGACTTGGTTTTCGTCAACTAATTTACGACTTAGTTTGTGTAAAAAATCTTCGCGACATCGAACTATCTTAGCGTGAACTTTGGCAACTTTAACCCTAGCTTTATTGCGGTTCCTAGACCCTTTAAGCTTATGACTTAATTGCTTTTGTCTCTTCGCTAATTTCTTTTCATACTTTCGATAGTGTTTGGGATTCCCATGTTTGGTTCCATCGGATGTAACAGCATAGTGGGTTAGTCCTACATCTATGCCAATAGCTTTTCCTTCTGTTGATTTCTCAGGTAAGTCTTTGCCGTTATCATAGAGGCAAGCCGCCAAGTATTCCCCGGATGGATTAACTGAAACTGTAACCGACTTTAGAGTACCCTCTGGTTGTCGTGAGACTTTACAATGAATATCACCAATCTTAGGCAGTTTCAATGTATCATCTTTTAATTTACAACCTTGAGGAAATCTAATAGACTGTCTATTTTGTTTCTTTTTGAAGTTGGGATATTTAGCTCTACCCTCGAAAAAGTTAAGGAAAGCACTAGAAAGGTTTAAAGCAGCTTGCTGCAAAACTTGTGACGGTGCTTCACTCAACCACTCATACTCTTTCTTCAGGGAGGGTAGAAGTTTGACCATTTCATTTCTGCTTAACCCCTTCCCCGTTTGCTTGTAAGTTTCAGACGTTAAGTTGAGGGCATAGTTATAGAACCATCTAGTACATCCAAACGACTTGGCAAGCAAAACTGATTGCTCACTTGTCGGATAGATTCTGTACTTGAAGGCTTTTAAGATTTTTTTACCAAACCAGTGATACTATGGTAACACAGGACAGCCTAAATGTAAAGCCGTCTTAAAATACGGGGTTTGAGACCCATTTTTTTGATAAGGGATCGAAATGTACCCTAAAGCTTTAGACTATAAATTGCGTTGTAAGGACAAGGATTTAAAAAAGTAGTGCGGAAAATAGTTATTGCTGGCAACTGGAAAATGTACAAAACTAGGGCGGAATCCCTAGAGTTTCTTCAAGGATTCATGTCCTGCCTGACGGAAACCCCGGAGGAACGGGAAGTCGTGCTTTGCGTTCCCTTCACTTCATTGGCTGTCCTCTCGAAAAACCTTCACGGAAGCCGGATCAGACTCGGTGCTCAGAACCTGCACTGGCAAGAGTCGGGAGCTTTTACTGGCGAAATTTCAGCGCCGATGCTCACAGAACTTGGTGTCCGCTATGTAATCGTAGGCCACAGCGAGCGCCGTCAATATTTTGGGGAAACTGACGAAACGGTCAATTTACGCCTAAAAGCTGCTCAGAAGTACGGTTTAATTCCGATTCTGTGTGTGGGAGAAACCAAGCAGCAGCGGGATGCAGGGGAAACTGAAGCTCACATTTTCTCTCAGTTGGCACAAGATTTGGTTGGTGTTGACCAAGATAACTTAGTAATAGCTTACGAACCGATTTGGGCGATCGGCACTGGCGATACTTGCGAAACGAAGGAAGCTAATCGAGTTATTGGTTTGATTCGGTCTAAATTGACTAATCCTGACGTGCCAATTCAGTACGGCGGCTCTGTCAAAGGAGAGAATATTGATGAAGTTATGGTGATGCCTGAAATTGATGGGGTTTTGGTAGGTGGTGCGAGTTTGGAAGCTGCCAGTTTCTCGCGCATTGTCAATTATCAGTAACTGATAAGTGGAACTCCGGCAGCGGGAATTAAAAGGCGATCGCCTACAATTGTGATGTGCCCTTCAGTGTTTGTCCGATCGGGAGAATTGACCTATGAGTGCGATCGTTAAAGCAAAACCCGCCTTAGAAGAGTTCCTCAAACTTCCTGAAACTGAACCAGCCTCAGAATTTTTTGACGGAGAAATCCTTCAGAAGCCCATGCCTCAAGGCGAACATAGCATACTTCAATCTGAATTGTGCAAAACTATCGATCGACTAGCGCAAACTCGCAAAATTGCCAAGGCTTTTTCTGAGTTGCGCTGCACTTTTGGCGGTAAGTCGATCGTACCAGATATAGCAGTATTCCGATGGGAAAGAATTCCTTTTTTGCCATCAGGTAGAATTGCTAACAACTTTGAAATTAATCCAGACTGGTCGATCGAAATTCTATCCCCAAACCAAAGCCAAACAAAAGTCCTTGGTAAATTGCTGCACTGTTCGCGACACGGAACTGAGTTGGGTTGGTTGCTACATCCAGAGGAAGAAAGTATTTTAGTATTTACCGGACAAAAAGTAGAATTGTACCGAGGTACAGATCGGTTGCCAATTATTAATGGAATTGAGTTAGAATTGACGGTTGATAATGTTTTTAGCTGGTTGAGTTTTGGTTGAACATTCCTGGACGCATTAAGACTCAAAGAAACCGGGTTTTTTACAGAATCTGTGGGTTGCAACCAAATATTGTCGTAAAAAAACCCGGTTTCTGGCTACCCGTGCGTCCAGTCAAAGCTCAAATCTCAAATCCCACGATCGCCATGACAAATAACCTTAAAAAAATTATTATTAGAAATAAAGTTTTCGAGTGGGGAAAACGCACTTATTTGATGGGCGTTTTGAACGTCACTCCCGATAGTTTTAGCGACGGCGGCGATTTCTGTACCATAGAATCTGCTTTAGCGCAAGCTGAAAATATGGTAAAATCGGGGGTAGATATTATTGATATTGGGGGTCAATCTACGAGGCCCGGTGCAGTGGAAATATCCTCTTCAGAGGAACTCGATCGCGTTATACCTGTCGTAAAAATGCTGCGCCAAAAAACCGATGTTTTCGCAAATATTCCGATTTCGGTGGATACTACCAGGGCGCTGGTTGCTCGGGCTGCTGTTGAGGCGGGAGCCGATCTGGTCAACGATATTTCGGGAGCAACTTTTGACTCAGAAATGCTGTCAACTGTTGCTCAGTTGCAAGTGCCCATAATTTTGATGCACATTCGGGGAACTCCCCAGACAATGCAAAAATTAACTGACTATCGGGATTTAATTGGGGAAATTGGGGAATTTTTAGAGAGCAGAATTGCGGCGGCCGTTGCTGCGGGGATTGACAAATCTCAAATAATTATCGACCCCGGTATTGGCTTTGCTAAAACTTACAGTCAGAGTTTAGAAATTCTGCGCGAGTTGCCAAAATTGCGTATTTTGGACTGTCCGATTTTAGTTGGAGTATCGCGGAAAAGCTTCATCGGTCAGATTTTGCATCAGCCGTCCGCGAAACAAAGAATTTGGGGGACAGCGGCGGCTTGTACAGGTGCGATCGCAAATTTGGCAGATATCTTGCGAGTTCACGATGTCAAAGAAATGCACGATGTTTGTCAGGTGGCCGACGCTATCTTCAGAAATCAGTCTTGAGAAGTTTGAGTATCGATAACTTTCATTTCCCCGCCGTTAACTTGCGTGGGGATATCGGGCATAGAACCCATCAACTCGTTGAGAGCTTCTGACATATTCCTGGGATCCATAAACAAAATTTTGGCATTGTCGCTCTCGCCAAGTTTTTGTTGAGCGTCCAAGTATTTTTCGGTTACTAAGTAATTCAAAACTTGCTTGCTATTGGGATGCGAGTCTAAAGCTTCCACTAAGAGCCTCATGTACTCCTTAGTGCCGATCGCCTTATTGACCATTGCTTGCCATTCGCTCTTGGTAGCCCGCTCCAATTCCATAGCTTCTTGCACTCTTTTCGGAGGTGTAATGCTTTGAATTTCTACGCGAATTACTTTAACGCCCCAAGTTTCGGTAGCTTCGTCCAACTTCTTGAGTAACTTTTTATTCATGTCATCTCGGGAACCCAAGATGTCTTGCATGGGTAATCGACCAATTTCAGCGCGAAACGTGGTTAAAACTAAGTTGGCGATCGCATTTTCAATTTGATCGATTCCATAATAAGCTTTCTGCAAATTCACAACCCGCCAATACACAACGGCATCGACTTCAAGTGCCACATTATCTCCCGTGATTGCTGACTGAGGTTTAATATCTAAAACTCGTTCGCGGCTGGTGTCCACGCACACAACTTTTTCGACCAAGGGACTGATAAAGTGGAATCCGGGCTTGAGGGTGCGCTTGTATTGACCCAAACGTTCGACTAAAGCTTCATCCCCGCCACTGATTATTTTGACGCTTGAGCTAACAGCGTAGCTGAGGATGAGCGTAACGAGCATGGTGAGAATAGACGGCCCCATTTCTACTTTCCTGCTAAGGTTGACTGAGAATCGATCGGGAATATACTCTAATTTAACTCAAAACTTACCAGTCGCGTGCTAAAATGTCTCGACTGTTAATAACGAGTTCCATAGACAAATCCTAAAAAGCCAGCGCCGCGAGCAGGCTCGCGAAGCGAGAATTATGGGATTCGTCTAAGAGTGAGGCGCCATGTGTTCGGACTCTCGCGGCGAAGCAGTGAAACCCCGGATATCAACCACACGTTTCCACAAAAGACATGAAAAACGATCGAGAGTTTCGCTGGGAAAAATCTTTGAGGTGGATAGCCCCAAGCATTTTGGTGGGCGCAGGAATCTGCAATGTTGCAGCAGCCCAACCGGTACAAGCTGAGCGAATCCCCCTGCAAATTTCGCAAAACTTGCAGTCGCAAAACTCGCAGCTACCGCGCCGCGGGCCGGCTGTTCGCGAAGTTATATCCTACGAGATGAAGGGAGACGAACTCAAGATTTGCAAGCAGGAAGGCAACTCCGAGAAAAAGTGTCAAGTTGTAGGTAAAGGCTACACGGTGGGTTTGAGAACTGCCAACGACCTCTACGGTCAAGGAAATCTGGTCAATGCCGAAGTTTTGTACCGACAAATCATCGCTCGCTATCCCAAAGAAGCGGATGCTTATTATAAGTTGGGAAATCTGCTTTCCGGGCAAGGTAAAATGAGCGATGCGATCGTCCTATTCCAGAAAGCGATTGAAGCCAACCCGCAGCACGCCAAAGCTTACAACGATTTGGGCGTGGCGATGGCAAGTCAAGGGCAGTTGCCAGAGGCGATTTTGCAGTGGAGGCAAGCTGTTAAAATTAACGATCGATATCCCGATGCTTTAAACAATTTAGGAGTCGGTTTGTTCCAGCAAGGAGACAAGGAAAAGCAAGCCGAAGCAGTAGCCAGCCTCAAGAAAGCTAAGGAGTTATTTGTCAAACAAGGCAGAACTCAAGCGGCGACTAGAGTCGATCGAATTTTGGAAGAAATCAACTCGCAGTCGAGCGGTTCCTAAGCTGCATTAGTTATTAGTTATTAGTTATTAGTTCAGGGCTGTTTCATTCTCACGAAAATCAGTATTTTGCACGATCGTGCCAAGAGTGTCCGCCTCCCCTCCCCATCCAAGATGGATCTTCACGCTCCCGATAGCTCAGCTTAATATCATGTCCACTCGAACAACGACTCTAAAATTAGTTGGTAGTGAGGAATGCAAGTCCTTGACGGCTGAGGACTTGCATTCCTCACTACCAACATTCTTGATTACGGGCGAAGCGAAGCGGAGGGAATTGACCGGACATGATGTGACTGCTGACCAATGACTAATAACTAATAACTAACAACTAATGACTACCGACTAATGACTGCTGACTTCCTAAAGCATTTGCTTCAAAACTTGTAAAATCACATCTCCGTCAACTCGATCCGTCACAGCGGCCTCACCCAACCGCACCGGGAGCACAAACCGCACCTTGCCATCCTGCACCTTCTTATCCAGTTGCAAAGTATTCAAAATTTCCTCAACATCCACACCTGCGGGCAACTTAGCAGGCAAACCCGCTTTTTCAATCAAAGCAGACTGGCGGCGATCGCACTCAGCATCCCACATTCCCAACTCCACAGCCAATCGGCTTGACGCAGCCATGCCGATTGCCACACCTTCCCCGTGATTGATTACCTTGTAATTAGTCAAACTTTCCACAGCATGACCGATCGTGTGCCCGTAATTCAAAATCGCCCGCAAACCAGACTCCTTCTCATCCTTGCTTACCACCTCCGCCTTAGCTTGACAAGACCTGCTCAAAATTTCAGCCAACAAATCCGCCTTCACATAGCGCATTTGATCCAAACGCTGGCAATTCTCCAACATCCCGAACAACTCAGCATCCCAAATCACCCCATACTTGATGACTTCCGCCATCGCCGAACGAAACTCGCGCCCCGGCAGAGTTTTGAGAACATCCGGGTCAATCAAAACCAAACGCGGCTGGTGAAAAGCCCCGATTAAATTCTTCCCCAAAGGATGATTTACCCCCGTTTTGCCGCCAATAGAAGCATCAACCATCGCCAGCAGCGAAGTCGGAACCTGCACCACATTAATTCCCCGCAGCCAAGTCGCAGCAGCAAAACCCGTCATATCC
>NZ_JADEWV010000208.1 GCF_015207455.1 Microcoleus sp. LEGE 07076 | reverse complement strand
CCTATAACCTGCGTCAAAACATAAACAACAGCAGCACCCAACAGCGAAATCACCCCGCGAACCCTAGGTGCGATCGCATCCCTAGCTTCCAGCAGCAAAGTCAACGCCAACTGCCGCCCAGAAAGCTGTGCTAGCTCCCGATTTCTCGGAGCATAAATAGAAATTCTCTTAATTCCAGAATCGCCCAAAACAAACAGCCAAAACCTGCTTTCAAAAATAGCTTTTGGTTCCACCAAATAGCTATCCCAGCGATACCTCCACGATAAATTATTCCTAAACCGCTCAATTTCCCGAGTAGAAAGCAACTTCCCATCGTAAAAACTTTGCTTAATTTCCTCAATATTTGCAAAATTATTCAGCAGAGGCTGCACCACTCCGCTAGCAATTTGAATTGCCAAATTTTCTAACAAAGCTTCCGCTCGCTGCATCGCTTGCGGGCTGCCGGCAACACAAGAAAGATTGTCAACTGTTAGCGGAATTTCAAATAGCAAATGGGCAAATAAATCAACACTCATGGGTATTTTGTCAAGGATTTGGGCCGCAACTGCTTTTTCATCTGCCAGCAGCACCGGCACAACTTCTACGCTGTTGCCGATCGACATATCTGCCGCACTTCCCTCTTGACTTTCTGGCAGTTTCAAGCTTGTTTGACTGTCGTCTAATACCAGATTTTCTCCTGTTTGCAGCGTATAATATCTGCCAAAAAAATCTATGATTGCTGCTTCCCACAAATCCCGCAAAATAGCAGGCATTTTTTCTGACAATTGAGTTGGCTGCACTTGCGAAAAACGCAATTCCTCCAACAAATCCTCTAACTTCCGCAAAATGGAACTCATCAATTCGCGCTTTTGAGTCGATCGCAAAATATCGATTTCCAAAGGCACGCCAGTCAAATTCACCAAATCAAACTGCAATTTAGCAGCCGCCGAGTCAAACAAACTTCCTTGCCAATCATTTGCCACCACCAAGGATGCCGTCGCAATTTGAGAATTTGCAACTTGCAACTGAGAGTTATTCAACAAATTCTCCCGTCTTCCTTCTCCCGTCTTCTTTCTCCCCTTTTCCTCTTCTTTCTTATTTTTTCCGAGTTCCTGCTTCCGACTTCCATTGCTATTCTCGCCTCTTTTTTCAAATAACAACTGACTGACAATCCAGCGAGCAGCCAACAATTCTCGGCGACGTCCGCTGAGTACAACCCGATCTAAAATAGAGGGCAAATCTGTCGCATTTGCCGCTCTCATCCCTTGCAAATCAGCTTTGAGGGCCGCCAAAGCTGCGTCTATTTCCTGCAATCCAGACAGACAAACACCTGCCAGGATATTTGGGTTTAGAGGTCGATCGACTATCGGAGCCTCTAGATTTTCCTCTGCATTTGCTGCGGAGTTTTCTATTGTTTGAACTGCGGCTGAATTTAGCTGTATTTTCGAGTTAGCTCCCGCATCCGTCGGCCAATAAGTGCCGCCGGAACCCACGGCGCGAATCGCTTCCATTGTCACAGAAATATCTCTAGCTTTAGGACAATAGCCATTCGCGCCCGCAGCTTGTACTGCCCCCAACAGTTCGGGAGTCAGCGGCCCGCCTAGCAGCAATAGCGGCAGGTTGGGGTACAAACTTTTGAGTTGGCGACAAACTGCGAGCGCCGAAGTTTCATCCGATCGCAAGTTTAAGGTTTCAACACCCAAAATTGCCAAATCTGCGGGCTTGCTGGCGGCTTTTGAGTCGGGCGAGCGAGCTGCTAAAATCTGCACCGCCTCCTTGACAGTCGAAACCTCTGCGACAACTTCTAAGTCTGGAGATTGCTCGCAGGCTACTCGCAGCCCCAGCCGGAAAATGGGATCGTTATCGATCGACAGCAGTTGCAAATTACTCACTCGATTTTAGATTTGAGATGTAGAAGGTCGATCGCGCCAAAACCCTATTACTCCGGGAGCAAATTAGCATCAGGAGGTCCAGCCGATTCAGGAATCGAAGGCGGAGCCGGAGCCGGAGCCGGAGCCGGAGCCGGAGCCGGAGCCGGAGCCGGTTCCCTCGCGGGAGGATAGTAAGGTTCCGGTTCCCTCGCGGGCGGATAGTAA
Organism: Microcoleus sp. LEGE 07076; assembly: GCF_015207455.1. Classification (GTDB taxonomy): domain Bacteria; phylum Cyanobacteriota; class Cyanobacteriia; order Cyanobacteriales; family Microcoleaceae; genus Microcoleus. Next base: position 7,852 of record NZ_JADEWV010000208.1, on the reverse strand, counting down.
GGTTCCGGAGCCGGAGCGGGCGGATAGTAAGGTTCCGGTTCCCTCGCGGGCGGATAGTAAGGTTCCGGAGCCGGAGCCGGGGCCTCTTGTCTGGCGGGGGGATAGTAAGGCTCAGGAGCTGGCGCGTACTCCTCCTGTCGCGGAGCCGGCGCGTACTCCTCCTGTCGCGGAGCCGGCGCGTACTCCTCCTGTCGCGGAGCCGGCGCGTACTCCTCCTGTTGCGGAGCCGGCGCGTACTCGCGAGCGGGTTCCGGCGGCGGTGCAGTGTTGGCTCTAAGTTCGGCACTCCAGCGCCCGATCGCACCTGACGCCTCTGAATACAGCGCCCTACCGTAACCGATTTGCGAAGCCATATCGATCGCCGCCGACAGACTACCCTGAGAAGCCAATTCAGCAGCTCGGTCCAGAATCGGTCTGTCTTGAGCAACTTGCAGCTCGCTCACCCACTGATAGATATTATCCTGAGCTTTGGCGTACAGACTCCTACCGCTCTTAATTTCCGAAGCTTTGTCAATAGCCGCGCTCAGTTTTCCTTCCTTCGCCAGGGCGATAGCTTCATCCAAAAAAGGCTGATCTTGAATAACTTCTATGCGTTTCGTCCACTGAGCCAATAGAGTTTGCGCCTCTATTCTGCGGGGGCGGTTTAGAGCTACGAGCTTTACCTGAGCCATACCTGCCTTTAGTCCTTCCACCGTTTCCGGTTCTGCCAACTGCTTGGCCAGAGTCACAAAAGATTTGTCTTCGATTCGCTGAATTTCCCGGCGCCAAGCAGCCACCAAAGTTTGAGCGTGAATCCGCCGCGGCGCTGAAGGCCCGATGGTTTGAGCTTGCTCGATCGCTGCCTGAAATGTCCCTATCTGACCGAAAGTGGCGATCGTACTCGCCACTTGCAGTCGCACCAAATCTTGAAACTGCACCTGCAAATTTTCAATTTGAACTTGAGCCTGCTTGTACAGAGGGCGGCCCGGAGCAATTTGACTAGCAGCGCCCTGCCCTTCTAGCAAGCTAAAAATGTGTTGAGGCAGGGGTGTTGATATGGACTGGTTCCACGTCACCGCCTGAGCTCTACCCAACTGCATCAAATCTTGAGCTTCTGCAAACAGCGGCGTATTTTGCGGCACCACAGAAGCCGCCTCGATCGCCCCCAGCAAGTCTTTCGCCTCCAACCGCTTAGTAGCCATTGCCAGCAAAGTCCGGCTCCAGCCCTCAATTTCCTTCTCTGCTTTAGCGCGCGCCAATAGTTTCGAGTCGATTTTGCGAGCCAGGACGATCGCCTCAGCGAACTTCTGCGGAGTTCCATCCTTCGCCAAATCTCTCGCCTCTTGCAAGCGCTGCCAGCCGTTTCTTTCCAAAGAAATCTGCTGGATCAGCTCGTTGTAGCGTTTCTGACTCCAGTAAATATTTTCCAGTTTGAACAAAGCTTGAGCATAATCCCAGGCCTTCCTTAAATCCTCACCCTTCAAAGCCGCGATCGCTGTATCGTAGAGTTTTTGGCCCTCCTGCCAATTTTTTTCCCAAGCAGTAACAGCCTCCTGTACCTCTGGGTAAGAAGGACTGGTTTTAGGAATTTTCCCCACAATCTCCAGAGCCCCTTTCAAATCCCCCAGCTCAATTTTTGCCCTAGCAAATCCCAGCATGGCTTTCGACCATTCCCCGATCAAATGTTGCCCCTGGGAATATAGCGGGTGTTCTTTCGGCCAAGCCTGAACCAGTGCCATTGCCGATTCTAGCTGTTCTAGCTTGCCAGACTTAGCCGCTTGCTGAGCGCAGTAAAGTCGCTCTCCGTCTGCCGCCAGCGGCGACAGTTGCTGGCAATTAGGTGGCGGCGGCATCGTCAGCAACCACAGGAATGCAGCAGCACCGGTTACTCCAAATCCCACTAGGAGACTCAGCCAGATGAGCTGCCACTGCCAAAAAGTTCTTTTGCCCTCGTCTGTCTGCAGCACCGTTGCTGAGGAACTCGCATCGCCTATCACCTCTGCACTCAACTGTGCAGCCGGCTTGGAGGATGGATTGTACTGCGGTGGTGTGAATCGGTCAGATTGTCGTCTCGCCATTACTTCAGCCTGTCCTGTAATGCGCTCTCTGCGTGACACTCCCACATCTAATCTATAGATTGTGATGCGGGCTTCTGACTCCTGTTAAGGAGATCGAGAACTTCCTTCAAGGTACTGGCAATCTTTCCCTCTACGGCGTTTTATAGTGAGGTTTGTGTCCCCCCCACTGGTGGCTTTTGAGGATTTTAGGCTCAATAAGCACGTAAATCATACCAGTTATCCAACTGTTATTCACAGCTCTCGCTGGCAGTTTACCAGAAAAAACATGGGTAGTGTCCTCAATTGATTTGAGATTCGGGCATTGAAGAAAAGAGATTGGACTTGGCAGTTGAACTTGGGAGTTCAGCTCAAGTCTCAATTTTTACATACAGCGGGTTGAACAGATTTTTTTGATTTCTCAACAAAACTTAACCCCGCCGATACCAGAAACCGGGTTTTGAGCGAGATTTTTAGTTGAGAAACCAAGATTTTTTAGCTCCATCCGGTTTCAGAGCCTAAGTCCTGCTAAATTTTATTCGCGATCGCCCTCCACAGCAGATCGAGTTAGGCTTTGCTTTACTCGGTAGTCCAATTGTGGCGCGATCGACAGCCCATCAATACTTAAATCATTTTATACACTCGCAGCCACAGTCCCAACAATCGGTTTAGCAGCAGGCAGCGCAGAGCTTTCTGGTTAAGAAGCCTTTGGCGTATCGGTAGCACTCGATGTTTCCAGATCGGACGCCGACGAGCGGTACCCGTAGAAATCTATCCGGTAGTCTACAATTTTTACACCTGTTTGCTGTTGAATTTGTTCGATCAAGTCGATCGGCAATTCCACATGAACGTCAAGAATCTGAGCCGTATCCAGACAGTTGACATGAGAGTGAGAGTCGCTGACATTCCCGTACAAGCGTCCCTCCGAGCGTTCTACACACTCAATAATCCCTTCTCTCGAAAGGGCTTCCAAATTTTGATAAACAGAAGTATGACCGATCGAATGCGCTTGTTGGTTGAGGCGATCGTAAATTTCCCGAGCCGATAGATGTTCTTTTGCATCCCACAAAAGTTCTAGAATAAATTTACGCTGGCGGCTCAAGCGCATTCCCATCGCCTGACAGCGGTTTAAAGCATCTTCTAATGAACGAATTGGTTTCACAGCTACCGCCTTCTAGAGCCTGCTCGATTTTTAATTCTGGTACAATATTGCACGCCGATCTTATATTTACTAATTCTAACGCAGGGTTGCCCAACCGTAAAATATAGAAGGCAAAAATCTCTAATCCGTGAATTTTTACCAGGCCAAAAACAAAAGCCCCGGAGGGCCGTCGTGGACATCCCAAGATTTTAGACTTTTGTTCTACCTCCTTTGATTTAATACTGCAAGTAAATCGAAAATCTGCCCTGCCAAAATCGACTTACCGTTGCCACATCAGGCTGCTGTCAGCAAGCACCAGAGAATTTTGGGTCTCAAAAATATTGCTTTGACGATATTTTCTACTGCCACAAATCCTACTTCGAGGATTTGATGGCGTGAACCAGTAACTTGGCAATTTCCGAAAGTTGCTTTTTGTTGAAGGTTTTGAGCAAAAGCTTTACTAGGGCCTTCGGTTCGGCCGGAAGAGCTACTTGCGGAGGCGCCGATAGCGGTGCGGCCTCTGCTGATTTTGGGCTTGCTTGCAAAAGTAGCAAATTTTTACTCGGAGCGATCGTCTTGACTTTCCCCCCTTGCACCAAATCCCCAGCCTCCTTGAGTTCTTTGATAATCAGCGGAGCTAAGACTTTATAAGAGTTTTTAGGATTAACGATCGCCCCTCTAGCCGTTTTCACTAAATTTTGCCAAGTCTCAATTTTACCTCCCAGCTTATAGAGGCGAACACACACAGCCGCCAACTGCTCGCGACTAGCAGGCGATTCTTTCTGCTTGAACGCCTGCAACATTTCCTTAAGTAAAACCATCACTTCTGCAGCAAAATTCGCCGACACAGCGCCTGCGGTTTGAGAAGCCCCCGGTGCGCGAGATCCAGCAGCAACCGCCGGAACTTTACCGGAGGCCAAGTTTTTGAGATGAGTTTCCAGTTGAGCAAAAACTGGCATCACCTGTTGAACAAGTTTTTCTCCCTCTTCATTCCTCAACCCAAAAGGCCCTTCCAGTTGCGCCAGCAAATCCTTAAGCGTATCAACTCCCTTTAAAAATAGGGATTCTGCCGTTTGGTCAACCTGCTTGACGGGCCCGTCCTTTAGTACCTTAAAACAATCTTCCAAGCGGTGAGCGGTTGTTTTAATACTATCCAAGCTGAGCATAGCCGCCCCTCCTTTAACGGAATGGGCAGCTCGGAACATCTCTTGGACACTTTCGGGGTCTTTCATCGTGGACTTCAAATCCACTAAACCATTTTCTAGAGTATCGAGGTGCTCCTTAGCCTCCTCGATAAACAAACGCATAATTCGGTCTTGCTGATCTGACACCACAATCCTCCTAACAATCTCAGCCCCCTCCAGAAAGCACCCTGTTGGTGGGAGGAAACGCGACTCCTGCCAAGTCGGAACGCGACTCCTGCCAAATATTCTAGCCTGCCTCAGCTAGCAGGCTCAAAATACTGTTGTCGGGGCAATTTGATCTCTGAAACTGGTGGGGTGGAGAGCGAGCCTATAGTTCAGAAGGAGTATCTGGAGCGATTTCAATGCCCATTCCTTGTTGCATCATCTGCTGATCCGTAATCAAGTCGCTCAATTCTTTAACTTCGACGCCGATGTTTTGGCAAGCCTGTTTCAGTTCCCGCTCGAAGCTGTTGAGGTCGCCTTCGTAGCCGCAAAGTCGGGCGGCTGTGGCGATTCCTTGTTGGGCGTTGGCTTTGGCGCAGTCGATCAATTCAATGCCTTTGAGGGGTTGGGAGGATGCCATAGTGTCAAACCACAATTTATCTTTTGTCCCACTGTACCCAGAAGGTTGAGGTCGATCGATCTATCGAAAGGCATGAAAAATCCTGACTGTGCTGCGTGTTACCAATTCCTAGGTATTTTTGGGGATTTCCTGGCAAAATAGCAGTAAGCGGTAGCGCTACATAATTTACTTAGGTTTAGAAAGCCCCGCCAGCGACCAAGTTAAGCTCACCATCATCAAACGGCCTAGGGCTTTCAAACGGTCTGCGGCGTTATTTTCAACTGTTTGAGACAGAGTTTCAGAGTTAACATCGATCGGCAATTCTTCAGCGGTTGCTGAAGAATCTTCACACTTAACTGGTTCGGCAGATGTCTCAAGGCGGACTTGTCGTTGCTGATTTTCTTTTTCAGTCATTGTCTGAGTCACCTCCTTGAGTGATTGCATACAGAATATTTACTACAAATGCAAGTTGTACATATCCGGAATCTGGATTTTTTTATGTACTCCAAAATTACAACTACCAACCGATTTCTAATTTTTGAGTTTATCGATCGGCTATCTTCACCAGCATTTATGCAATTGACTTCAAAAACCCGGTTTTTTAACATAAATCTTATTGAATTCCCAGATCGTATTGTGTCCGGGACAAGAACCCACAGCGAGTTGGTAGTGAGGACTTTAGTCCTGTGAAAAGTCAGAGGACTAAAGTCCTCACTACTAACCAATTTAATTGTAGCCGCGACAGCAGACAGGGTATTACGCATTCTCAGCTCGCACCCAGACTATTGCCTGTGATGCAGGTCACTGAATTGTTATATTTACTTAAGAGTAAGATTTCCGAGATTCTGATATTCTTAAAGCTGAAGAATGAATTTCGCTCTGATTTATCTCAAAAAAGCAAGCGTCTGGAAATTATTAACAAACTTAAGGTGTAGAGCCGATGGCAATTTATCTAGATACTGCAATTATAGCGGACGCCGCACGGGCTAGCAAGTTCGGATGGATAGCGGGAATTACTACTAATCCGACACTTTTGGCCAAAAGCGAGTTATCTGCTGAGGAGACGCTCAAACAACTGGCACAACTGACAGCAGGGGAAGTGTACTATCAGTTAGTGGCATCTGATTTTGATGGCATGGTAGCAGAAGGAAAAGCGGCTTTTGAATTAATTGGACAGCAAACAGTTTTGAAAGTTCCAGCAACGGCGACTGGCTTCCAAGCGGTAGCGCATTTGTCGGGGGAAATTCCTTGTGCGGTGACAGCTATTTACAGCCCCGCCCAGGCTGTTGTTTCAGCCGGGGCCGGCGCAAAATATGCGATCGCCTACGTGAATCGCGCCACCAGACTGCTAGGAGACGGTTTTGCCTTAGTGCGGGATATGGCAAATGTTTTGCAGAGAACAAATACAGAGATTTTGGCAGCTAGCATTAAATCGCCGGAAGAAGCAGTAAAGACTTTATTAGCCGGCGCCCATCATTTGACATTACCTTTTGATGTATTGCAAGCAATGGCAGTTCACGAATTGTCGCAGCAAACAGTTGATGAATTTGCCAAAAACGGGCGCGGAATTTTGGGATAATAGCAAATCCGTTTGCACAGCCTGTTGATTATTTGGAAATTGATAATTGGAAATTGGTTATTAGTAAGTACGGGCGGCTGCGGGTTGATAAAATTGTTGTTTTTAACTAGAAAATACTGGTGAGCCCGCGCCTAAAATAATTATATTTATTTAGACGGACATGAGATTATATCATGTCCGGTCGATTGACAACGATAAGTAAGGTTTGTAGTGAGGACGAAGAGTCCTTCTTCCTAGGAGTGAAGTCCGAACGATCAAACTGTTTTTACTGTTGGTAATCGACCGGACATGATCTTAGATCAAATCCTGTTCGGTAGCATCGGAACGATCGAACCGGGAAGACGAAGCCGAACGCCGTTCATTCGCACTTACCACCTATTAGCGATCGTTCTGATACAAGCGAATTTGGTATTGTAAAACTTTATTAAACTCATAAGCAGTAGTAGTCAATAATGGTACTATGTAGTCAGGAGGTCGAAATGAAACTACCTGACTACGCCAAAGCAATAGGCATAAGTTACACAACCGCATGGCGGTGGTGGAAAGCGAATAAACTTCCCCATCCGGCACGACAGACCGAAAGCGGTCTGATTATAGTTGACTACTTGCCGCAAGCGCCATCAAACCAAGCTAAAAAGAATCGAGTCGCTATTTACAGTCGAGTCTCGTCTTCAGAAAACAAGGATAACCTCAACCGCCAATCGGAGAGGTTAACTGAGTACGCTATTGCTAACGGCTATCAAATTGTTAGAAATGTCAAAGAAATTGGCAGTGGATTGAACGACCACCGAAAACAATTAGAAACACTGCTACAACAAAATGACTACGACATTTTATTAGTTGAACACAAAGAGCGTTTGGCTCGATTTGGCACAAACTATCTAGAGGTTTTACTACTGAGATTGGGAATTAAGTTAGAAATAGTTAACTTAGCAGAAAATGGAAAAGATGAGTTGATGCAAGACTTGGTGGCTATAGTTACTAGCTTTGCTGCTCGACTCTACGGACAACGACGCGCCAGCAGAAAAACGGAAAAAATAATTGCCGAGTTGAAAGACGGAGGTGCTGAATGCAGCTAGCAGAAAGGCATATCATTAAATCAACGGAACCTCGTTTTAGCGAAATTGACCAACTAGCTTTCAAGTCCAAAAATCTGTACAATGCCGCTAACTACGTCATTCGTCAGAACTTTATTTACGGATGGGGCTACGTCAATTACAACGAAATGAACCGATTGATGAAGTCTCACGAAGCATATAAGGCAATGCCTGCTAAAGTAAGTCAGCAAATCTTGATGGTGCTAGACAAGAATTGGAAATCGTTTTTTGAAGCCGTTAAAGCTTACAAAGCTGA
>NZ_JADEWV010000207.1 GCF_015207455.1 Microcoleus sp. LEGE 07076 | reverse complement strand
CTCTCCCCCTCTCCCCCTCTCCTATGTGCAATTCCACCATTGCCCAAACGGGGGTATTGCGAGTCAGATCGAGATTGTCCCCGGGATCGGAGCGAGTCACGCCTAAAGCAGTACCTGTTTTGAGTACAGACACTTGTTCGATCGGAATTTCTGCAGTTACTTGCGGTTCCAGTAAATCGACTGATACGCTATATACAGAATGATTGCCCCCACGCAAGCACCGCAAAGCTGCAAGTGCTGCTGCACACGCAAATACTGGCAGTGTATACCCGGATAAAGGTTGAGTTTTTGTCACGGTCTAATCCAAACATCCGTAAATTGGTCAGCGATCGACATCACGCATTAGCAGTGATACCCCTCAAACATTTAAGCTTATTTCTATGTTTTGCTAGAATCCGCACAGACCGTGATTTTTGTCAAGCGACAATTTTGTCGTACCACCAACAAACTGATTCCAGGAATTAAGTACAAATACTGAAAAAAAAATTAAAAAACCAGATGGTGATAGCTACCTTCGACACACCTTGCATCCTTTTTCCCCCCATCTACCCTCTACTGAGTACACTTGTGGTGGCAATTTGCCAGGGGGAAAAAAGATGAAGACTGCCACTACCCTCACGCCTGCACTTGTTTCCGATTCAACCGCTCAACTCGCAAGCGCAACCACCCCATGCAACACGATGGTTTTGCAACCCAAGGGCTGTCTCGGCGGCATCGCCGTCCTAGATTTCCAAATTAATTTGGAGCAAGCTTTGGAAAGGGCCACCCTGAGAGTAGTCGTGGATCTGCAGCAAGTCAATGATGTCGCCCCAGAGGGAATTGCCGCGCTTGCCCGAGGCTTGGAGTTAGCAGCTATACTCGGCAAGTCGATCGTCTTTCATGCTATGGATTTAGCTAGTTCTAAAGATTTGAGAGCCGAGTGGAGGAGTTCCCGCGAAATTTGTTTTGGCCCTTGGGGCGACTTATTCGATCGGGAATTCGACCAATTTTTCGCAGGCGAAATGCTGCGATCGCTTCCTTGTTAAGGAATGAGAATTAAATAACTTGCAATCTTTATTGTTCTTGTGGGATGGGCGGGAGAGCCCGTCCCACAAACTTGTCTAAATTATTTAATTCACGATCCTAAGCCCTAAAACCTAGTTTTTGCCATCAGCAAATTAATATCTCCCAAGAGGTTGATGCTCTAGGGAGGATTTGCCATATATATTGATCGGAATTACCCGGAAGTGCCAGTCTAGCTTGCAAGCTAAAATCTTGAAGTCGCGGCTGGCTTTATCTTGCCAGGTTAGCTCAGCAATTGGCAGCAGCAAGATTAAATTTTACTGACGCGGGGGCGTCAATACAATTTAATCGCCAGCTAGTCCCAAACCGTTACAAAACAAAAATTGTACAAATCTCAAATCTCCAATCTCAAATTATCTGACTATGGTTGAACCAGTTGCAGAGTTAAACGAGCCTCTATCTCTTCAGACTCCACAAATACTAGAAAACACAATATTTCAGCTCGTTTTACCTCGAAAAACAGCTCTCAAAATTTCTAAAAAAGACATTCGCTCAACCCTCAAAGCCTCAACTATAGACGGCACTTTGGCCACTGTCTTCGACTCGGCGACCGGCGGCGTGCTCCTGACCAACTTTTTGCTGCAACTCGGGGCCAGCAGCGTGGAAATCGGTATATTATCTGCGATTCCGATGGTGGTGAATTTCCTGCAACCATTAGGAGCTTACATCGCCGATCGCACAACCAGCCGCCACTGGTACAACCTAGCGATATTCGGCGTATCGCGGCTGCTGTGGCTGGTGCTCGTGGTGGCAATTATTTGGGGCCGGCACTACACAAACTCCCACGAACTGCGGCAGTGGACGCTGGCCACTGTCCTAGCAGCTAGCGTGCTGGGAGCTTTTGCCAGCGCTAACTGGTTTAGTTGGATGACCGCCGTGGTTCCTCACCGCTTGCGGGGACGCTATTTTGGCTTTCGCAACAGTGCTACGAGCTCGATTAGTTTGCTGGGAGTGCCGTTGATGGGATGGTGCGTGTCAACTTGGGGTGCCGATCGAATTTCGGGCTACGGTATGGTTTTATTTGTGGGTGTTTTGGCTGGAATCATTAGTTTGGGGTATCAATTCTTGATGGTGGATGTGAATCCGCAGGCATACCGCACAGATGCAAATACCGATCGACTTACAGAGAAAACAGAAAAGCAATTAACAGATTTTGTACCTTCTGTGCTGAAAGATTCTAATTTCTTAATGTTTATTCTTTACTTTAGCGTGTGGACGTTTGCAGTTAATCTCAGCGCACCTTTTTTTAATATCTACCTGCTCAAAGATTTAAGCTTGGATGTGAGTTTGGTCACGATTTACAGCAGCTTGAGTTCCGCAGCAAATCTACTGCTGCTGATGTTTTGGGGCAAGTTGGCCGATCGCTGGGGAAATCGCCCCCTGCTAATTGCAGTTGGGCTGGTGGTAGCGGTAACGCCTTTGCTGTGGTTGGGTACGGGCAATTACCCGTTTGCGGTGTGGGTGTGGCTGCCGCTGCTGCATTTGTTGGGGGGAACGAGTTTAGGGGCGATCGGGCTATTTACTAACAATATTCAAATGGAGATAGCGCCGATCGACCAACCTTCAACTTATTTTGCGATCGCCGCAGCAGTTTCGGGAGTAGCTGGGGCTTTAGGAACTACCGCCGGAGGCTTTCTTGCCGAACTTCCCGGCATGAATTTGGGGGTAGTGTTTGCCCTCTCGGCTGCCGTGCGGTTGGTGGGCCTGCTGCCTTTGATTTTGGTGCGAGAACCTCGCAGTTTGTCACTGCGCGAGATCCTACCCACCTTTCTACTGTTCAAATTCAACCGGGGCTAGAAACTGTAACTTGAACGCTAAACACAACCGAAAATCGAGCATTTTCTCTGAACCAAACCTACGATTTCACACCCTGAAAAGTTTAAGTTAAGAAATATAAATAAAATTGACATTTTAATACAGCCAACTAGACTAGATGGTCTTTTCAGACTACTATTCTGACAATCGACAAAGCTAAAAATTGCCAGCAAAATATTCATTTCCAGCAATCAACTATCGGCGATCGCACTCAGGCGATCAAAAAACGGGAATTGGCAATCTCAAGTAAGCAATTATGACAGCTCGCTATCAAATCTCAGATTCAAGGAGAGAAGATGAAACGTCTGATCGTTTGCTGTGATGGAACTTGGCAACAACTAAATAGTAGTTACCCAAGTAATGTGATAAAACTTGCCCAAGCAGTGAAATCGAGCGGCAGTGACGGGCTTGGGCAGATCGTGTTTTATGACGAGGGAGTTGGATCTGATAGTAACAAGATTTTGGGCGGAGCCACTGGACTCGGAATCGATCGAAACATACAAGATGCCTATCGTTTTCTTAGTCTCAACTATGAAAAGGGTGACGAAATCTATCTATTCGGGTTCAGTCGCGGCGCTTACACAGTCAGGAGTCTAACCGGGATGATTTATTGCTCCGGTCTCTTATCCCGCCCTCATATTACCAGAGCATCAGAAGCTTACGAGCTTTACCGCAACCGAGGCATTAAACCAAAGGATAAGGTAGCAGCCGATTACCGCGAAGATTACGGCGATCGCGTTCCGATTACCTTGCTCGGTTGTTTCGACACCGTTGGAGCCCTTGGTATTCCTGTTCTACCCGCCTTCAAGAAGTATGACGAACAGCTCAAGAAAAGGTACAGATTCCACGACACCACTTTAAATAAGTCGATTCAAAATGCGTTGCACGCCGTGGCGATCGACGAAATTCGCGAAATCTTTGATGTTACCCCTATGAAGAAAAATCCTGATGCCGAGAACCAGCGGGTTATTCAAGTTTGGTTTCCAGGCTCGCATATCTGCATCGGCGGTGGAACGGAAGAATACAGCGGTTTATCAGATGCCGCCTTACAGTGGATGTTGGATTCAATCAGTGCCCTTGGATTGGGACTGGAATTCGATCCCAGTGTCATTCCCACAGGTATCAATCCCAATTATCAGATTGACTTTAAAAACGATCCTGGGTTCTTCAAATTGGCAGGAATCAAGTTCCGCGAGGTAGGCGATGCTATTGAGGAGCTTCACGAAAGCGCGATCGAGCGATTGAAAAAACGCCAAGACTATCGGCCTAAGAATCTGCAAAAAATTCTCTCCAAAGTAATTGAAAATCTAGAAAAGTGATAGAACTTTATCAAGCTCTCAGAACCGAACATAAGAAAACGGGATCATCTACAACAATCGAAAGGAAAAGCAATCATGACAAGAGATACATCAAAAGATGGATTGAGCAACAAAGCTTTAGCATATACGTTGACTCATTTCAAACCAATTTGGAATTTAGTTCAAAGTTACGAGCCTCTGAAACGTAAACTAAACAAATTTTTTCTCAATAGTATCATTTACAAACTTCCGACTCGCCCGCTGCCCTATAGCTTAATGGGCTTAGATCCCAAAATTCCAGGAACAGATATTCCCAAGAAAACTGATACCTATATCTCTTGGGATTCACTTACAGACAAAACTTATACTGGGCGACACTTACCTCCCGACCCCGAATTTAACAAAGAAGGGAATTTACCATCACTGGACAAAGTAAAGACCTTATTCCAAAAAAGAGACGGAAAAACCATTTATTCGGAAAAATCGACTCTGCTCTTTCCCTATTGGGTGCAGTGGTTTACAGATAGTTTTTTGCGGATCGACCAGCAAAACCGCTTCAAAAATACCTCCAACCATCAGATTGATCTGTGTAATGTTTACGGGTTGACCCGCAAACAAACAAATATGCTCAGAGCTTTCAAAAACGGTAAATTTAAAACTCAAAAACTCAAACGCCAAGATGGCGTAGAAGAAGACTATCCACTCTTTTATTATGCCGATCCAGAGCAGGGTATTATCGATCCTCAATTTGAAGGTCTTCATGAACCCCTTAATGATGAAAAAAGACAAACCCCCGAAAAGAAAGGCAAGCTATTTGCAATGGGAGTTGAACGGGCAAACGTCCAAATTGGCTATGTCATGCTCAACACTTTATGTATTAGGGAACATAATCGAATTTGTGATGTTTTGTCCAAAAGCTATCCGGAATGGGACGATGAGAGGCTCTTCCAAACCGCGAGAAATATTCTCATGGTGATTGTTCTCAATATCATTATGGAAGAGTACATTTTCCACATTACACCCTATAATTTTAGGTTCTTTGCCGATCCAGAAGCTTTTACCCAGGAAAGTTGGTATCGAGAAAATTGGATGGCGATTGAGTTTAGTTTTGTCTATCGCTGGCATAGTGCGGTGCCCGAAACCTTTATCTATGACGGCAAAGAAAAATCCATGTACGATTCCCTCTGGAATAATCAGATGTTAATCGATAAAGGGTTGGGTGCATTGATGGAAGAAAGTTGTTCCCAACCAGGCACTAGAATTGGTTTGTTTAACACACCTGATTTTAAGATCGCAGGAACACCCTATACATTTATTGATGCTACCGAACTAGCATCTGTTAAACTCGGACGGCAGGCGCAGTTAGCCAGTTATAACGATTACCGCGAAATGTGTGGTTATCCCCGGGTGACTGATTTCAATCAAATTACGGGTGACGAATACGCTCAACAGAAATTAAAAGAGTTGTACGGTCATGTTGATCAGATTGAATTATTTGTCGGATTGTACGCTGAAGATGTCCGGAAAAATTCAGCAATTCCACCTTTAGTAGCACGGATAATTGGCATTGATGCTTTCTCCCAAGCTTTAACTAATCCTTTGTTATCGCCTAAAGTCTTCAATAAGGAAACTTTTTCTGAGGTTGGTTGGGAAATTATCCAAAATACCAAAACAGTCTCTGATTTAGTGAATCGTAATGTTCCTCTAAGCGATCGCAATTACAAAGTTTCCTTCGATCTTTAAGTTGTAGCTGACAACTAAGACTCAAAGTAGTTGGGGGCGCAAAGACACCTGCGCCCTCAAAAATGAGGAAGAAAAAGGCGATTTTTTCGCGAGCGATCGGCTAGGGCAATTCCGGAGCAATTGCACCAGCAGTTATGCAGTTATACTGTTTAACAAATGCAAGGGTTTGTGTAGAGCATTTTTTAGCGATTAACCGAAGGTTATGATGTTATGAACAAGAAGTTATTTACCGAATATCCGGAACAGGACGAACTCAAATACTACGATCTTTTGGTTGAGCAGGCGAAGCTTCGGATGGATAATCTTTACGGGGATAAGGAGCGGGCGCTGCGAGATACTCACGCCAAAACTCATGCGTGCGTTAAAGGAACTCTGGAAATTTTTGACTTTGATGAGGAAGCGATTAAACGGGAATTGGGCAAACGCGCTTCGTTAACTGCTTCGCAACTGAATGCAATTTCTCTTAAGCAAGGTTTGCTAGCAAAACCCAAAGAATATCCTGTTTGGTTGCGATTTGCTAACGGGGCTACCAAAGTATATCCTGATTACCAAAAAGATTCGCGCTCAATTTCATTGAAAGTGATGGGGGTGGAAGGGGAACGACTCGCGCAAAGCCACGAGTCAAAAACCCAGGACATTATTGTTCACAATTCAGAGATATTTGTGAGCCAAACCATCAAAGATTACTACGGCTTTTTTTCTGCTCTGGTTGAATCACCAGAGACATTGAAAAAGTGGCTAATACGACATCCCAGGCACTTTTTAGCTGTCTCGGCGCTTACGGGTAGCCGGACTCCGAAGAGTTTGCTAACTGCAAAATATTGGAGCGGTTCACCCTCTGCTTTGGGGCTCAATCCCGATTTCGATCCGTCCCAACCTGGTGTAGTTCCTGTCGAATATCCGGCTGTAATTAAGTATGGGTTTACTCCGGTTTCATGCGAACCACCGCACGAGATCATTCGAGAACAATCTCGATCGGGAATTCCTAAATTTCCCTTTGTCGATCGCGCTAAAGCCTTGGGTTTAGATCCCAATAAACCAGACAATTATTACCGGGACGATCTAATTCAAGCTTTGGCGAAACCTGATGCCCAATACTGGTGGGATTTTGGCATCCAGTTTCAAACCAGCGTAAAAATGCCGATCGACGATGGCATCAATGTCTGGAAGGAAAAGGAATCACCCTTCTTGAGAGTAGGTCGTCTCACTGTCAAGCATCAGATTATTGATTATGAAAAACAATCCGATTTCAACGAAAACCTGAGATATTCTCCTTGGAACGGCTTAGCAGTTCATCGTCCAGTAGGTGCGATCAATCGGATACGCGGTGTTGTTTACCCGGTTGTAGCGAATTATCGGCTTCAAAAGCGAGGTATTGTCCACCAAGAACCAACCGGAGAAGAAACATTTTAAGGGAATAATTTGAGGCTGGGACATCATTATAATGCTATTAGCCCGGTCTCGTCTGAGCAAATGACAACTCAAGGAAGTTAACCAGCGAAACCTTCAAAAAATCCCATCCCTTTTTAGGGGGTGGGAATGTTGAAAATTATTAATTCTTAGTTCTCAGTCCTCAGTCGTCAGTTTTGTCTCACTAGAAATTGATTAATCCCCGTAGGGACACGGCATTACCCATTGGTGTCCACTTAGCGGTCAAACCCAGTCACAGAATGCTGTTTGACTATTAATCCTAGATCCCCCCTAGCCCGCCTTAAGAAGGGGGGGATAAGAGTCCGATCAAAGTCCCCCTTCTTAAGGGGGATTTAGGGGGATCTAGACTAGGCTATAAACGAGAGATACAAAGGTTTTTAGGCGATTGTTGACACGCCTTGGGCAATGCCGTGTCCCTACTTTATAAACCTGGAATACGCTGTAATAATTCCACCTTCAACCAACTGATGACTAATGACCAATGACTGATGACTAATAACTTAGGCTTGACGCGAGTAGTATTCCACCACTAGCAGTTCATTAATCTGAAGAGCAATCCATTCGCGTTCAATAACGCCATTAACTTTGCCAATGAGTTTTTGCTTATCAAATTCCAAGTGATTGGGTAAGTGAGCCAAGCCTGGGTCTTTGAGATTAGCTTCTACCATTGTGCGCGATCGCTCTCTATTTTTCACCGCAACCACATCACCAGGCTTGCACTGATAGCTGGCGATATTGACTTCACGATCGTTAACAGTAATGTGACCGTGATTTACCAATTGCCTAGCGGACGGAATGGTTGGAGCCATTCCCATCCGAAACACAGTATTGTCCAAGCGCATTTCCAAAAATTGCAGTAACACTTGACCTGTGGAGCCGGTGACACGGCGGGCTTTGCGGACGTAACGGAGCAATTGGCGTTCCGTCACACCGTAATTGAAACGGAGTTTTTGCTTTTCTTGCAAGCGAACCGCATACTCAGAGAGCTTTTTGCGGTTTTGACCGTGCTGTCCGGGCGGATAGTCCCGTCTGGGGGTTTTGCGGGTTAAACCGGGCAACTCTTTCAGGCGACGGACGATTCTTAATCGGGGGCCTCGATATCGAGACATTTATTTTCCTCTCTAATCTCTGTATGCAATTTTATGCAGACTCTATATTATATGTTTGTAACGGTGAAAATTCCCACAAATATCAATAAAAAGATCGATCGACCGCAGCGATCGGTAATGTGGGGTAAATTCTCAGAAGAACAGCCATCGCTCGATCGGCCCAATCCGCCAAAAAACTCACAACTCGCTCAGCCATGCACAAGCGCAATTTTTTCGTCCATCCTTCCCCAAAGCCCGCACCGACAAGCTCAAGCTTTACCGGGCGCTGGATCTTGGCTCTCGGCACCGGGCTAGCAGCACTCGGTTTGTTAGCTAGTGCACTGCCAATCTCACCAGCATCAGCCATCACTATTAGATTCCCTCGCACCAGGAACGTTTATCGCGTCTGCGCTTTGGAGCTAATCGAAGCCGGAGTGGGGGCAGAGGCAGCAGCCGGAGCTTGTGCCGACGCTCTCCATCCCCGCGACATATCTAAATGCGCCCTCCAAATCAACCGCAAAACCAATATTTCTGGTATAGAAGCGCTTTCTAGCTGTCGGCGGGTGAGACGTCCCGACGAATTGGCTACTTGCGTAGTGAATATTAACAGCAAAACTAAAACTCAACCTGCTGCTCCTCTGTTAGTGCTTGATGGGTGCCGCCGCAGTTTATTACCGCAACAGTTTGCTGAATGCGTCGTCGGCTTGAGCGGCAGGCTCGATTTTCCTACTGACAGGTTACTGGCAACTTGTCTCGATCCCAGGGACAGAGTGAGCCAGTTGGACGGACGCCCTGCACCGACCCCTCCTGTGGAGCTAATACCACCGCCTTCGCGACTCAATTAATCACTGTTGGCAGTTGTTAGTTGTTAGTTGTTGGTTGTTAGTTGTTGGTTGTTAGTTGTTGGTTGTTAGTTGTTAGTTGTTAGTTGTTAGTTGTTGGTTGTTGGTTGTTAGTCAACAGCCAACAGTCAACAGCCAACAGCCAACAGTCAACTGTCAACAGCCAACAGTCAACTGTCAACAGCCAACAGTCAACTGTCAACAGTCAACAGTCAACAGCCAACAGTCAACTGACTACTTTTTTATAATCAAATGTCAGAAATTTTTGCTCAAATTACAGTCGAAGAATTAGGTCGCCAATTAGCAGAAACCAATGCTGAGAAATTGCAGCTTGTAGACGTGCGGGAACCCAACGAAATTGAGCTGGCTGCGCTGCCAGGATTTATAGCTTTTCCGCTGAGCGAGTTTGCCCAATGGTCGGGTGAAATTGACGATCGACTCGATCGCGATACAGAAACCCTAGTGCTGTGCCACCACGGAGTGCGATCGGCTCAAATGTGCCAGTGGTTGACCGATCGAGGATTTACCAACGTTAAAAATATCGTTGGCGGCATCGATGCTTACTCGATGCTGGTCGATCGAACAATCCCCCGCTATTAATATCAAATCCAGTTTTCAGCTATCGTGTTTTTTGAGATCGTGTTCGGTCAATTACCTTAATAAAAATTGGTTCGATCGTTCGGAATGCGAGTCCTCGG
>NZ_JADEWV010000469.1 GCF_015207455.1 Microcoleus sp. LEGE 07076 | reverse complement strand
CTGACAGGTGTAGGTTTTTTACGACGGGGTAGTATAAAGTCAATTAAACCAGGCGAAAATAAGGGTGATTCAACGAAACACGTGGCTGGGGGGAAACCTAAATGCTGAAAAATAAGCATCTCAAAGATTGGTCATGTATTGTGTCCAAACAAATGCCTCACCTGTCCATACCTCAAGCGATTGGCTTAGCGACTTGGAGCTTTGGTGTAGTCATGACCAAATCTAGCAGCTTAACCCAAGTTTCGCATTTTATCGCTCAGCTTAACGGAGAAAAGCCGAACACAGTCCGTCAGCGATTAAAAGAATGGTATCAAGAAGCCCCAGCTAAAAAAGGAGTTCATCGTCGTCAGTTGGATGTCAGTAGTTGTTTTGCTCCATTACTGTCGTGGATTCTGAGTTTACTACCGAAAAATGTTGAGGACATTGCTTTGGCATTGGATGCCACTAGCATCGGGGATAAATTTACGGTTCTGTCGATGAACATCTTATTGGGTGGGTCGGGAATTCCTGTAGCATGGTGCATTGTCGGAGCCACAGAACCAGGAAGTTGGAAACCTCATTGGCAAAAATTGATTTCTGTGGTTCAAGGTGTGATTCCACCAAACTTTAGGGTGATAGTTGCCGCTGACCGAGGACTGTATGCTGATTGGCTGTATCAATTAATTGAAAATGTAGGCTGGCATCCATTTCTACGTATCAACCATCAAGGAACTTATCGTTTGCCCTCTCAACAGACATGGCAGCCACTGGCTAATCTGGTTCGTCAAGGTGGACAATCATGGTCTGCCGAAGTCGTATGTTTTAAAACTAATCCTCTGTCTTGTACACTCCTAGCTCGTTGGGATTTAGACTACAAAGACCCGTGGTTGATTCTGACAGACTTCAAACCCGAAGAAGCAAACGTTCTCTGGTATGGACTACGTTCTAGTACCGAATGTGTTTATCGCGATTTGAAATCCGATGGCTGGCAATGGCATAATACACGTCTAATCTCGCCACAACGAGCCGAGCGAATGTGGTTAGTGCTGGCTGTTGCCACTTTGTGGATGGTGTTCCTGGGGGGTGCTAACGAAAATCAATCCCTTGCCTCAAATTTTCAACAACTTCCCCCTGGACATATTGTTTTAAATCAGCCTTCAAGCCTCAAAAAAGGGCGTCATTTGTCTTGTTTTCTTCAAGGCTTTATGACTCTGATGGCTAATCTACTCAACAATATTCCTATACATCTTGAGCGTTGGAGCTCTTTCCCTGAAACTCCTGTGGATGCCTTTTATGCTTGTAACTCCTCCTAATTGTAAAAAACCTACACCTGTCAG
>NZ_JADEWV010000206.1 GCF_015207455.1 Microcoleus sp. LEGE 07076 | reverse complement strand
CAAATAACAAATAACAAATAACAAATAACAAATAACAAATAACAAATAACAAATAACAAATAACAAATAACTTCCATTACATCCAGTACATTGCTCGTTGCCGAACTTTCTGATGCTAGGAATTAAAATTTTTGGAGGGGAGTGTTGAGTTGCAGATTATTGTTGAAGGCTGGCGTTTTATTTATCATTCCTACTGCGTAGCAAATCAATTTCAACTGCTGGAAATGCTGACTCGCCCGCGAGGAAATATAGAAGTTTTTCACCGCGATATGCCCTACGTAGATAGGGCTTGGGAGACGAAAATTAGTTTGTTCGATCGCCCAAATGAAAAATTACTCCGCAGCATTCGGCGCCCTGGGGTAAATCAGTCAGCCGACGTGACGCTGCGAATGTACTGTCCGTGGGATTTTGCGGGTTCTGGTAGCGCCCAAACTTGGGTGTTTGCAGCGACAGAATGGGGGGTGATTACTCGTACTGTATTGGATGGGATCGGGGTGAGGTCGATCGTACAAACCCCAGTTAATTCACAAGTAAAAATTATTACACCGTCAGTGTGGTCAAAGGCTGGGTTAATCCGCAGCGGGGTTGAGGGCGATCGGATTGCTGTGGTACCTTTGGGAGTCGATCCTCAGATTTATTATCCGGCCCAGGGCGATCGGCGTCAATGGCTCAGGGACAGATTTGGCTGGTCAAACTATTTTATATTTTTAAACATCGGCGGACAAACGGATCGCAAAGGTATTCGTCCTTTATTAAAAGCCTTTGCTGCGGTGGTTGACAAGTATCCCCATGCGAGATTAGTTTTAAAAGGTTCAGAACTGCTTTATCCTTCCAGAGACGAGATTGCGGAAGCCTGTCGAGTTGTGCTCGACGATGCGGAAAGAGCGAGGGTTTTACCGAGATTAATTTATACTGGCAATCAGCTATCTTTTGCTCAAATAGCTGAATTTTACCAAGCTGCGGATGTTTATGTTTCTCCGTATTTGGCTGAAGGTTTTAACCTACCGGTGTTGGAGGCTGCTGCTTGCGGTTTGCTGGTGATTTGTACTGCGGGCGGCCCTACGGATGATTTTACGCGATCGGACTTTGCACTGCGGATTGAGAGTAAATTTACGGCTGTGGTAGTTGGGGAGGAAACTTTGTTTATGTTAGCTCCTGAGTGGGAACATTTGACTGATTTGATGTGTACAGCGATCGAACGGCCTGAACTTGCTGCAAAGGCTAGGGTTGCGGGTCCGGGTTTCGCGGTGGAGAATTTTTCTTGGAGGTGTGGAGTCGATCGATTGTTTGAGGTTATTGGAGGAGATAAACAGAGTGAGAAGAAGTCTATTTTTGAGCCAATAATTTTATAGTTTGGCAGTTTCAATCCCTAGTAGGGAGTGTGGTTTATTGCGGCTGCACTTGAATTAGCGCTAGAAGGGCGATTAATCAATTGTTTCAATCCCTAGTAGGGAGTGTGGTTTATTGCGGCACGAGAGTGGTGAGTTCGGAATCAGAGAAGTCTTTTATGTTTCAATCCCTAGTAGGGAGTGTGGTTTATTGCGGCTTTAAGATGACAGCCGATGTCGATTTAAGAATTGGTTTCAATCCCTAGTAGGGAGTGTGGTTTATTGCGGCCTAGCACTGATAATGATAATATACATCTCTGGGATGTTTCAATCCCTAGTAGGGAGTGTGGTTTATTGCGGCATAATACGCAAGCTCTTGAGGTAAGTCAAGAAGCGTGTTTCAATCCCTAGTAGGGAGTGTGGTTTATTGCGGCAAGAGCAAGAAAATAATTTGCTTTATGTGGCACTGACCAGTTTCAATCCCTAGTAGGGAGTGTGGTTTATTGCGGCAAACTCTTACGTCATCTCTTAAGGCTGGTTATGCAAGTTTCAATCCCTAGTAGGGAGTGTGGTTTATTGCGGCAAAGGCATCCGTCACAACCTGAATGGCGCTCCTTTGAGTTTCAATCCCTAGTAGGGAGTGTGGTTTATTGCGGCTCTAAATTCACAATCCATTCCCCCACGCACTGGCTGTTTCAATCCCTAGTAGGGAGTGTGGTTTATTGCGGCATTAATTAAGGATGCGAAAAGCTTTGAAGATTGCCAAGTTTCAATCCCTAGTAGGGAGTGTGGTTTATTGCGGCATAGCAGTAAGTTCATCAAATCCTCAATAATAATGTGTTTCAATCCCTAGTAGGGAGTGTGGTTTATTGCGGCATTAGCTGGTGGTGTCACTGCAAGCAGAATTTGTTTCAATCCCTAGTAGGGAGTGTGGTTTATTGCGGCCAGTTCCGGCAATTAACAGTAGCGACATCCGAGGTTTCAATCCCTAGTAGGGAGTGTGGTTTATTGCGGCAGCAATTTAATGCCGACAGAAATTCGTCAACTTATGTTTCAATCCCTAGTAGGGAGTGTGGTTTATTGCGGCGTAAGCCTAGATTTGTTGAAAATGCTGTTCAACCTTTTAGCGTTTCAATCCCTAGTAGGGAGTGTGGTTTATTGCGGCTCAACAAAGAATGAATGATTTAGCCCATCTAGCAGGTTTCAATCCCTAGTAGGGAGTGTGGTTTATTGCGGCCGGCCCTAATTTTTAAAATCAAATAATCCATCTATCACGTTTCAATCCCTAGTAGGGAGTGTGGTTTATTGCGGCGTTGATTTGTCTGGCGTAACTTCTCCCGAGCGTTTCAATCCCTAGTAGGGAGTGTGGTTTATTGCGGCCCGAATTTATCGCAGATCCAATAATTGTCGTTGATCGCGTTTCAATCCCTAGTAGGGAGTGTGGTTTATTGCGGCGCGGAAGAATTGACCAGGGAAATTCGGCTGTTTCGTTTCAATCCCTAGTAGGGAGTGTGGTTTATTGCGGCAGGCTCTGCGACAGGGGTGTGGCAGGGTTGTGTCGGTTTCAATCCCTAGTAGGGAGTGTGGTTTATTGCGGCGATGCGGGATCCTTGGCATCCGTTTGGGTAGTAGGTTTCAATCCCTAGTAGGGAGTGTGGTTTATTGCGGCTCGGTGTTTTCTCGGAGTTTCCGGTCACTACGGAATCAAGTTTCAATCCCTAGTAGGGAGTGTGGTTTATTGCGGCCGAAGAAGTTGTAGCTAAAAAACCAGTCAACAAGGTTTCAATCCCTAGTAGGGAGTGTGGTTTATTGCGGCGAAGGGTAGGGCGATTCGACAGAATGAGTACGGTGTAGTTTCAATCCCTAGTAGGGAGTGTGGTTTATTGCGGCGTTCACCCCTTATGCCCAGGGGTAAACTACGAACGAGAGTTTCAATCCCTAGTAGGGAGTGTGGTTTATTGCGGCCAGCATTCTTTGAAGTCGCTTCTTACGGAAGCTTTTCTGTTTCAATCCCTAGTAGGGAGTGTGGTTTATTGCGGCTTTAGGAAAAGAGTGGGAAGCCGAGGCTCACAGGTCAGTTTCAATCCCTAGTAGGGAGTGTGGTTTATTGCGGCCTTGAGAAGTAACATACTATGGCTACCGATAAGAGTTTCAATCCCTAGTAGGGAGTGTGGTTTATTGCGGCGGAACCCATAGAACCCGAAAACGAGACAATGTTTGAGTTTCAATCCCTAGTAGGGAGTGTGGTTTATTGCGGCTTCCCTCGGATAATCCTGATATACCCGCAAACTTGTTTCAATCCCTAGTAGGGAGTGTGGTTTATTGCGGCGAATTAACTACGATAAAACTTGCGCCATCGTGATGTTTCAATCCCTAGTAGGGAGTGTGGTTTATTGCGGCCTATTTCGAACGCCATGCTCAGACCGGGACGATCGGGTTTCAATCCCTAGTAGGGAGTGTGGTTTATTGCGGCGAAGATGAATTGATAGGGGAAGCGGTATTAAAGGAATTTAGTTTCAATCCCTAGTAGGGAGTGTGGTTTATTGCGGCCGCCGCTCTTGAATTGTCCGAATACAATAAATTGGTTTCAATCCCTAGTAGGGAGTGTGGTTTATTGCGGCTCATGATGCACTGCGGGCGATCGCTGTTATCAGGGTTTCAATCCCTAGTAGGGAGTGTGGTTTATTGCGGCACTGTGCAGCAGTTCCGGGAGTGTATCTGCTTATCTGTTTCAATCCCTAGTAGGGAGTGTGGTTTATTGCGGCTGGAAGATTCTGCACCGGCCCAACAAGCCGCACCACGTTTCAATCCCTAGTAGGGAGTGTGGTTTATTGCGGCTTCTGTAGCCAAAGCTGAAGCCATGACAGATGAGTTTATCAGTTTCAATCCCTAGTAGGGAGTGTGGTTTATTGCGGCACGTTAGACAACAATCTAGTACCTGAGCGGCGAGTTTCAATCCCTAGTAGGGAGTGTGGTTTATTGCGGCACCCGATACCGAACGTTCTGAGAATGATCGCGCGGGTTTCAATCCCTAGTAGGGAGTGTGGTTTATTGCGGCCTGTTTTTTCTCCGCGTCTTTCCCAGTTTCTGGCTAAAATCCGTTTCAATCCCTAGTAGGGAGTGTGGTTTATTGCGGCGCGACGGGCCAAAATATCGGGGGAAATAGATGTTTCAATCCCTAGTAGGGAGTGTGGTTTATTGCGGCCGGCTCACACAAGTGCAGCCGATCCGCATCCGATTGTTTCAATCCCTAGTAGGGAGTGTGGTTTATTGCGGCTCTTGGTCAGCGTGTCCGCAAGTTCAAATCTCTGTTTCAATCCCTAGTAGGGAGTGTGGTTTATTGCGGCTGAAATACTACCAGACAAAATAAAGCCTCGCTTCCGTTTCAATCCCTAGTAGGGAGTGTGGTTTATTGCGGCCTACACTTCCTGCATCTAATCTAGTTTTACTAATAGTTTCAATCCCTAGTAGGGAGTGTGGTTTATTGCGGCACCCGCTGGCCAAGCATTCAGTAGGGAGCTAATCAGTTTCAATCCCTAGTAGGGAGTGTGGTTTATTGCGGCAGCAATACAGCTTAACTTGTTCACCGGGTTATTGTTTCAATCCCTAGTAGGGAGTGTGGTTTATTGCGGCGCGGCTCATCGGTACTATTCCGTCGGTCATGAAGCTCGTTTCAATCCCTAGTAGGGAGTGTGGTTTATTGCGGCAGTACCGTAAAGTATCCGCTGAAAAGGATATTGTTTCAGGTTTCAATCCCTAGTAGGGAGTGTGGTTTATTGCGGCAGAATTGCTTATGTCTTATGAGTTAGCTTTGAGTTTCAATCCCTAGTAGGGAGTGTGGTTTATTGCGGCTCCAATGATCAAGTTAAATTTTTCTCACCCAAATCCAGTTCTGTTTCAATCCCTAGTAGGGAGTGTGGTTTATTGCGGCGAGGTAGTATCAGATTCAGAAACAGCAACTACAGGTTTCAATCCCTAGTAGGGAGTGTGGTTTATTGCGGCAAGGAATCAGAACTGTCCATAATTACCACTTACCTGGTTTCAATCCCTAGTAGGGAGTGTGGTTTATTGCGGCCCAAAAGTGGCGCTCAGGGATTATAAAATTCCGTTTCAATCCCTAGTAGGGAGTGTGGTTTATTGCGGCCAAGCTTTTACTTCTCTTTCTTGCGTATATGACAGGTTTCAATCCCTAGTAGGGAGTGTGGTTTATTGCGGCCGCCGGTGTGTGAAACCCTTGCTCTATTTGGTTTTCAAGGTTCAGTTTCGCCAACCTCCTCAGAGAATACCATTTCAGCTTTCGATCTGTCAATACCATAGATTGCACCTCAACTTAAAATCCTTATCCAGCAACAGTTCTAGCGATTTCGCCAACCTATTTTTCCGAGAGGGAGCATCAAACCCTTACTCTATATAGAGTATAGCCTAAAAATTTGACCCCCCAAATTTTACACCTACAGGTTGGCGAATTTTTACGCAAAGAAAATAGTTCGATCGATCGGCACTACCCCGCCAATACGCTCAATTTTACCCTGACAGCAAGCGCACAACGGAAAAAATAGGATACTGTCCTCTGGGGGCTTGATGAATTTAGCCAAGCGCGATCGCAACTTAGCATACTGCGTTTCGCTCAAATCCGCACACTCAAACACACTGTACTGCATCCACTGCCCGTAGGATTTGAGAATTTTGTGAACTTTAGTCCGCCGCTTGTCTTCCGGGATATCGTAAGAAATCAGGATGTGCATAATTATTTCAAAACTAAAGGTGGATATTGGTCGATTTCGCCCATCAGATATTTCGCCAACAGTCGCGCTTGAATTTCAAAAGCTTCGCGATAAGTGCACTTGCGCCCCACAACAGGATGCTTGAACTCTGACTGTTTTTTCTTTTCGTACAACTTCAGAAATTCTTTGCGCCCACCTTCTGAGAGTCGCACCACATTGCTCAGAGGTTCTACAGTAAAATCATTGGGAGTCAATATCCGATTGTTGATAGCATTTAAAATCACACTATCGACAACTAAAGCCCGAAATTCCTCCATCAAATCAAAAGCCAGTCCGACGCGGCCGTAGCGCTGAACGTGGAGGTATCCTAAATAAGGATCGAAACCAACAATATTGATCGCACTTTGCACGTCGCGACGCAAGAGAGTGTAACCGAAATTCATCAAAGAATTTACTGAATCTATCGCGGGTCTGTGTCGGGGTTTAAAAACAAATCCCTCAGCGCGAATTAGTTGATTGAAAACTCCAAAATAAGCTGCACTTCCCGCACCTTCCAGCCCGCGCAGAGAATTTATATTATCAACCTTATTCAGCTTGTTAATAACATTCTGAATTATAGTCATCGCTGGCTGCAAATTTAGTTCCGAATAATGACCTTGAGTTTTGTACAAACTGTAGCGGTAATTTTTCAATTTACCTCGAATAAATCCGCGAACAGCGTGAATAGCTTGAGGAGTTTCTCCCGCAGCTTTCCATTGAGCATCGCGGACGAAAATGTTTTTGGTTAATTCCGGTTCTAGCGTGCCAAGATATTCGCCCATCTCTGAGATAAAAGTCAAGGAAACTTTGTGTTTGAGAAGTTCTGCAATCGCCGCAGGGGAAACAGTAGCCCGTCCCAAAATAACAATTGCTTCTAAATGAATTAAAGGCACTTCCTGCAATACTTTATTATTGCATTTTACCACAACACGTTCGTCAACTTTGCCGATAAAAGCGTCGTCTTGATTGATGTAAAGTGTTCCCATCTTAGATTCCTCAAATTATCTATTAGTTGTCTTTTGATTTGTTGGCCTGTCCGCCAGGGGATGCTTCCCTAGTCCGCAAGTTCGCCCGGGGTTTCATATCGTTTCCGTTTGGATTGGAATGATTTAACCGCAGAGTACACAGAGTACACAGAGGGAGAGAATATATATCTGAGTCATTCCGATGCTACCGGATTTGAGATCAACCTTAGTTTCATAGTTCGAGTCGGTTCTAACACTCGCCAACAATTGAAATTAACCCGCCCTTCCCCCCGAAGAATACCCAATTAAAATGAACCCAAATTTTCAGTTAAAACAAACTGAAACTTATCAACTTAGCTGGCTTCTTGATAGCGAAGAATCTTGTTACTCACCTGCGGCAAGCATTGAGCGTACAAACTGCATCCCTGACAGCGTTTACTGTAATTTGCAGGCGGCATTTTGCCAGTTCCCAACAAAATTTGAATAGCTGAAATAGTCACCACAGCCTCCTGTCTCAAATCCTCAGAAATCTCGACTTTTTGCCGCTGGTGCGACTGCGCGTAATATACGTATCCGGTTTGAATTGTTTTTCCCGTCATCTCTTCCAAACACAAAGCTTGCGCGCACACTTGCAACTCATCGTTATCCCATTCCCCCTTCTTACCGCGCTTGTATTCAACTGGATAAATCTCGCCATTCTCCGATTCAATCAAATCCGACTTACCAATCAGCCTGTAGCGTTCCGACTTCAGCCAAATCGCCCGAACTTGCCAAGTTTCATCGCGATTAAGTTCTCCCATAGTGTGAACCCGCTCGTGCAAACTTGTCCCTTCTATGGTATACTGATTCTCCGCAAATTCCCCCGCGCAAAACATCCGCCAGCAGCGGTGGGCGCAGTAGGAGTATTGGTTCAAAGATGCGATCGAAATGTAATCATCAGTATGGTTCATAATCTCAATAATTTGTGCTTAAAATTCTTGTTTGTCATTGCGATCGTCCTCGCAAAGCAATGACAAACCTAACTAAAACGTTGACTTCACCCTATTGGTTTCTGCTTCAATGTTGAGAATTCTTAACAAAAATCCTGCGGGTCATACCCATGCCCATCGGTGTTTTTCTCCCCAACCCGCAGTACAAAGAAAAATCAGCCAAAGCATTAATTTGTTTGATAGCTAACGGCTCCACATCTCCCAAGATTCGATAAGTAACTTCCCCAACAACTCCGATAAAATTGCTGTGATAATTACTCGTAACTTCTGTTTTGATATTGACAAAACTCGGAAAAAGTGCATCGAGCGACAGCGGAGAAATCTCAATACCGCTGTACTTGTTCCAGCGAGTGAGAAGCCTGTTAAAAACGCATTCTCTCGTCGGCAAAACTGAATCAAATTTCCCCTGACGAAAAGATGTTGGAGTAGCGAGGCTGAAGGCGATCGCTCGATTAGTGTCAGAAGCGCGATCGTACAATTCAGAGTAATCGCAAGCATTAGCCCAAGGCATATCAACTTGTGGGGTTCCCAAAATCTTAGTAATCAACAAATCAGTAGGGCCTAGATGCCACGGTTTCGAGGGATTAAGATTCAGCCAAAGCTGAGTTAATTTACCAAATAGAGAGTCATCGAGAAGAGTAATTCGCCACCAACAAAGGGTATGTTCGGGAATGGGTTGTGAGTGTTCCCATTGCAAGGAATGGTGTTTTTTGAAAGGGCATTTTTTAGTTTGTAAAGGGCTGAGGGTGAAAGCTTTATCAGCAGCAGCTTCGTGCAGGTAGGTGCCGAGTTCTTTGTCAACGGAGCTCACAAGGGTGAGAAAGAGGGCGTGCAGGTGTCTTCCCGTTAGGTATCCAGGGGATATTGGGGAGAGGGGGAGGAGGTTGAGGATGAGGCTGTGCGGCATAGTTTAAATTACCCAGAATTCTTGATTGTCAGGACATTTTAAGGCAATGCCAGCGGAGGCGATCGCCAAAATGCCCGATAAGCTTGGAAAAAATGTATACTCTTTTTCGACACCAAAGCTATCTTTGACTGTAATCGGATAGTATTGGACTCCTTGTTTGCTGAGTTTGAGAATTGCCCAGCGATTTTTCCGGTGTTCTCGGACAATAACACCGGGCATTAAGGGCGGTGAAAGCTGGGAAATTAGCGCTGTGGGACGAACGATATCGCCGATGGTGCGTTCGATCGTACAATTCTTAAAAGCATACAGTTTGCAGAGATAGTTGTTAGAAAAATCTTCTAAATCTGCAACTTGCAAGGCGAATTTGAGTCCGTAGGTTTGGGCGGCACGATGGGTAAGCACAATCCCATTTTCATCGGACGCAAATTCAAAAAATCTCAGCAGGTGAATCGGATCGAGATTGGTTTCGCCGACTTCATCAAGTAAAAAATTGTGGGGGTCATAAATCTTGACATTTTCAAACAAACTTTCTCGAAATTTGAAAAGTGGCGCATAACTGGCTTTGAGAATTGTCGCGTATTGTTTCAATTGTTCAGCGATTTTTTGGTTGTTGCGGATCTTTTCCTCAACTAATTCGATTGACTTTCTCCCCGAATCGATTTCTTCCCAATCTTCTGGATAGTTTGCTTGCATAAAACTGATGACGCAGTTTTGACCGCCTTTAATGTACTGCCACTCCTTTTGAATTTGTTTGATAGTAGATTTCGCGACATTTTCGGCACCTTGCAATACCTTCATTCGCCGTCGATAAGAATTCCAGTCTCGCTTGCCTCCTAACACTATTTGCAGGGTTTGATAAAGCTGTGTAACTAAACTTGCTTCGGGCAACTTGTCAAACAATATTTCTAGTTCTAGTAAAGGTTTGGCAATTTCTAGAAAGGCTTCGGAACGCCAGTAAATATCGAGAAAGGGACGCTTCATGCAATCTAGACTTTCTAACGTTTCCGTCAAGGTTTTGCGTCCACCAGAACAGTCAAGTTGTTCGATGCCTTGTTCCCAAGCCCGATCGGGCAAATAGGCGATCGC
>NZ_JADEWV010000205.1 GCF_015207455.1 Microcoleus sp. LEGE 07076 | reverse complement strand
CCCCATTCCCAATGTCTCGACCAACATTATATATTGCCATCACCAATCACGGATTCCGCCACGCTGTCCGAGTCTCCTCCGTAGCAGCAAAAATTCAAGAATTAAACCCCGATATTTTATTAATTATCACAACAACTGCGCCTCGCTGGCTGCTAGAATCTTACATTACTGGCGACTTCATCCTCCGTCCCCGCGCTTTTGATGTCGGAGTTGTGCAAGCTGATAGCTTGCATATGGATAAACAGGCGACGCTGGAAAAATTGCGGGAAATTCGGAAAAAGCAAAATTCGCTGATTGCGGGGGAAGTTAATTTTATTAAACAAAATCGCGTGGGTTTGGTGCTGGCAGATATTCCTCCTTTAGCAACGCGAATGGCCGCAGCGGCTGGGGTTCCTTGCTGGATGATGAGCAATTTTGGCTGGGATTTTATTTATCGAGATTGGGGCGGGGAGTTTGTAGAAATGGCTGATTGGATTGGTGAATGTTTCGGAAAGTGCGATCGGCTTTTTCGTCTCCCTTTACACGAACCGATGCCCGCTTTTCCTAATATTGAAGATGTCGGTTTGACTGGTGGCAATCCTCGCTACAGTAACGATAAAATTCGGGAAGTATTCGGAATTAAATCACCGCTGCAAAAAACTATATTGCTGACTTTCGGCGGACTGGGTTTAGAGGCAATTCCTTATCACAATTTACAGCAATTTAGCGACTGGCAATTTATCACTTTTGATGCTGGCGCTCCCGATTTGCCGAATTTGATTAAAGTCAAAAATCCAGAGTTTGCACAATCTTTCCCAATTTTACCGCGTCCGGTCGATATGATGCCTGTCTGCGGCCGCATGGTTTCTAAACCTGGATACAGCACTTTTTCGGAAGCTTTGCGTTTGGAAATACCTGTTGTTTCTATAATGAGAGAAGGTTTTGCAGAAGCTCAGATTTTGCTCGAAGGGCTGCAAAATTATGCTGAAAATCAAATTTTGACGGATGCGGAGTTTTTTGAGGGGGATTGGGAGTTTTTGCGACAGCCGCTGCTGTCGCCGCTTTTGTCGGATAAGTTGGATAAAAATGGTACGGAGGATATTGCCCAAGCTGTTGTAGACTATTTTGAATAGGGTGATTGAAATCTGGCTTAGACAAATTTTCGTTGGCTGGATGACGGCGATTGAAATCGCGCCTATACTAACAAAGTCGGCCTCCGCCGACTGAAGAGTTTTGCATCAGTCTCATCTCAAATAGACTTCTTGCAAAAATAGTTAGGACGAGCCTCAGAGCAACGTCCCACAAAAATCTTTTTTTCTTGTGGGATGACACGCGAGCATCGTCCCAAAATTTGATTAAAAGGACTGAGGCAATCTTGTCTAATATAATACCTATTTTAAAAACTTTTGCTACAGCCCCGGCCGGACACGGCAGTGCCGTTTCCCTACAGACTATAGCTTATAATTTGTATGTAGCACTAATTTTCAGAATTGGTATAAAATCTAAAATCTAAAATCTAAAATCTAAAATCTAATGCTTCATCACCAACAAATACTCAAGATTAAAACTACAGGCAAGTCTCTGTACAATATCAGTCTTAAGATAGAAGATGTGGTGGCGAATTCTGGTATAGAAACGGGACTTTGTAGCTTATTTTTGCGCCACACTTCTGCTAGCTTGGTGATTCAAGAAAATGCTGACCCGGATGTACTGACGGATTTGGCTAACTTTTTGGCTAAACTGGTACCGGAGGGCGCAAGTTACATTCACGATGCAGAAGGCCCAGATGATATGCCGGCTCACATTCGCACCGCGCTGACTCATACTTCCGAACAAATCCCGATCGCGCGCGGTAGATTATTGTTAGGAACTTGGCAGGGAATTTATCTGTGGGAACACCGCCAGCGCGGTCACATTCGCGAATTAGTTGTTCACCTCAGCGGCGTTTAATCGGAATTTGCACTTCGCTGATTTTAGTTGCTTCTGGTGTCATCGGGGAATTGTAAAAGAAGCGACGCGGCGGCCCGACTATTTCGTATTCGGGATGTTCTTGAAGCCAATCTTTGAGTTGGGAGAGGTTATTTTCGTAGCTTTCCCAATTGTATGCCCCCCGCACGCCGATGCTGACAACCGTCATCGGTGCAGTATCCGTAATTTCCACAGCAGAGTTAACGCTGCTGGGGGCGATATTTGGTGAGGGGTAGAGGAAGGAAACTTCTGCAACAGGAACTGCATCGATTTGTTCGGAAGTTGCCGTGTAGCGCGCTTCTACTGGCGTTGTCATGGCAATTTGATTGTTGCTGATGTGTTGAAATAAGGGATTGAAAGCGATTCCTGTTGCTTGTCGCAAATCGCCTGCGTGGGTGTAGGTGACAGCGCGGTACTGAGGATATTGCTTAACTTCTATGACGCCAATTTGTGCCGGCTCAGGGAATCCATTAGGTAATGCCATTTTAGATTTTAGATATTAGATTGAGGAAAGACTGACTCTGCAAGGGTTTCCAAGTTGCTGGCAGTTGCATTTTTTGTAGGATTGTTTTTAGCAAATGTTATAAATAGAGTGATATTGTTTGCAGACGATCGCTCTAACGGCACAACCAGTTTAGCAGTTATTCAGGGCAATGCTAACTGTCCATCGCCTAGAATTAGTTGAGAGATTTCTTAATTAACCTCATTAACCTCGTAATAATACGGACGGCGCTAAATAAGCAGAGAAACATTAATCTAGTTGTCCTTGAAAAATTAGCGTTTTTCAGAGGCGTCTGCTATTTTTGTCGGAAAATATTCGGCTTTGCGGGTCGAGCGAGCTGTGCGTTTTCAGTTATTGCCTGATTATCGCGCTCAGCAACGCCGCTCAATTATACTGCTTTCAGGGAATGACATATGAAAAAGATTTTAGTGATTGAGGACGATCGAGTAATTCGGGAGAATATTCTCAAACTCCTCAAAGCCGAAGGTTTCGACGTGACAGGTGAAGAAAATGGGGTGCAGGGTTTATGTGCGGCGGTGTCAAATCTTCCTGACGTGATTCTTTGCGACGTCACGATGCCGGAACTTGACGGGTACGGGGTGCTGGCGGCCTTGCGATCGCATCCTGTTACTGCTACAGTACCTTTTGTTTTTCTCACTGGTAAAGCCTCGCGCTCTGAAGTGCGGCAAGGCATGGAATTGGGAGCAGATGATTACCTGACTAAACCTTTTACTAAAGCTGAACTTGTCGGCGCCGTATCCAGCCGCTTGAAAAAACAAGCAGCTCTAGTCCAACAGCAGCATAATTTGCCATCGCAAAGCAGCGCATTGCTCCAAGATGCCACCGACAAATTAAAGCAGATAGAAACAAGTTTGCGTGCAGCCTTGGAAAGAGAAGAATTCCAAGTTTACTATCAACCGCAGGTCAATGTCCAGACTGGTAAAATCATCAGCGCCGAAGCTTTGGTGCGCTGGCTGCATCCAAAAAAAGGGTTGATTTCGCCCGCCGAATTTATTCCAGATGCTGAAGCAACTGGTTTCATCGTACAGTTGGGCGAGTGGGTTTTGCAGACAGCTTGCAGACAAATACAGGTTTGGCAAAATGCTGGTTTTTCCTTGCAGCAAGTAGCGGTGAATCTGTCCCCCCGCCAATTTTACCAACCGGATCTCAGCAGCAGAGTTGCCGAAATATTAGCAGAAATTGGTTTAGCACCGAGCAGTTTGGAATTAGAACTCACCGAAAGTATGATGGTGAAGGATTCCGAAAGTGCGATCGCCACTTTGCAACAATTGAAAAATTTGGGAGTTTCTATCTCTATTGACGATTTCGGCACTGGCTATTCTTCTTTAAGCTATTTGACACAATACCCCTTCGATGTTTTAAAGATCGATCGCTGTTTCATCAGCAACATTACCGACGGCTGCACAAATGCAGCGATTGTCAAAGCTATTATTGAAATGGCGCACAGTCTCTGTCTTGAGGTAATTGCCGAAGGAGTAGAAACCGAAGCAGAAAAAGATTTTCTGTGGCGCTACGAGTGCGATGCCATGCAAGGATATTTATTCAGTCCTCCTGTGCCGGCTGCGGATTTTGAAAAGTTGCTGGAGGTCGGCGAATAGAGGAACGGTGAAGGCAATATTTGTGCTATCATATAGGATCGCGATTGTATAAAATCTTAAATTGATGCTTATTTTGTGCTGGATTGGCGATCGTCAGCAATTAGCGAAAAATTAAACATCGCGATCGCAGGTCTTTTCGATGCGACTCCCGACAATTGGTCATTCCCGGCGATATTGAAGATTTTAGGTACGGCACTCCCGGACGCATCAGACCTTGATCACCGGGGTTTTTCCCCGATTTGTAAGCGAGAATACATAATTTTAGCCAAAACCCCTGTTTTTGACCGCCCGTGCGTCCAGGACTATACGAATTGCTCGATCGAAAGTGCGATCGCACAAAATTTATATCACAATAGTTATTTCAGAAGCTACAAGCTTCAGCTTTGATAACTGCCAGAATAGTAAATTCTAAGAAAGACACCGTTATGGGAAAACCAACAGGCTTTATCGAATTCCTCCGCGAATTGCCCTCCGAGCTCTCACCAGTCGAGAGAGTCCACAACTGGGACGAATTTCACCTACCGATGGAGGAAGACAAACTCCGCACCCAAGGCGCGCGCTGCATGGACTGCGGCATCCCATTTTGCCACACCGGCTCCCTGATTAGCGGCATGGCCAGTGGCTGCCCGATCAACAACCTCATCCCCGAATGGAACGACCTAGTATATCGCGGACTGTGGAAAGAAGCCCTAGACAGACTGCACAAAACCAACAACTTCCCCGAATTCACCGGCAGAGTATGTCCCGCCCCCTGCGAAGGCGCTTGCGTGCTCGGAATCAACAACCCCCCGGTGACGATTAAAAACATCGAAGTCGCAATTATCGACAAAGGCTGGGATGAAGGCTGGATTACCGCTGAAGTGCCCGCCAAACGCACCGGCAAAAAAATCGCCATCATCGGTTCCGGGCCCGCCGGTTTGTCGGCTGCGGCGCAATTGAACAAAGCCGGTCATTTGGTAACTGTATACGAAAGAGCCGATCGACCAGGCGGCCTGCTAATGTATGGCATCCCCAACATGAAGCTAGACAAAGAACAAGTCGTCATGCGCCGCCTCAAAGTCCTCGAAGACGAAGGCGTAACATTTGTCTGCAACACCGAAATCGGCAAAGACTTACCAGCAGAACAACTCCTAAAAGAATACGACTCAGTTGTCCTCTGTACCGGCGCCACCAAACCCCGCGACTTAGGCATTCCCGGCCGCGAATTAAAAGGCATCCACTTCGCAATGGACTTCCTCACCGCCAACACCAAATCAGTTCTCGACAAAAACACTAACGATAACTTCATCTGGGCCACCGGCAAAGATGTGGTGATTATCGGCGGTGGCGACACCGGCACCGACTGCGTGGGCACCTCCATCCGCCACGGCTGCAACAGCCTAGTACAGCTAGAAATCCTGCCCAAACCGCCCTCCGAACGCGCCGCCAACAACCCCTGGCCCGAATGGCCAAAAGTCTACCGTCTCGACTACGGCCAAGAAGAAGCCGCAGCCAAATTCGGCGATGACCCCCGCGGCTATCTCACCACCTCTACCAAGTTCGAGGGCGACGAAAACGGCAACGTCAAAGCCGTACACACCGTCGAGGTGGAGTGGGCGAAAAACGAAAAAGGGCAGTTTATTCCCAACCACATTCCGGGTACAGAGAAAGTCCTACCAGCCCAGCTTGTCTTGCTGGCGATGGGCTTCCTGGGCCCGGAACAGCCCTTGCTGGATGCGATGGGATTGGAACGCGACGCGCGCAGCAACATTAAAGCCGAGCACGAAAAATATACAACCAGCATTCCGGGAGTTTTCGCGGCGGGGGACTGTCGCCGGGGACAAAGTTTGATTGTTTGGGCGATTAATGAAGGGCGCGGTGTGGCCCGCGAGTGCGACCTTTATCTGATGGGCGAGACCGATTTGCCTTAGTTGAGTGGGTTTACAGGACACTCCAAAAGCCCAAGGAGTATCAATTTAAACTCAAACCTAGTCACAGATTGCTGGCAAGACTATTAAGGCCAGATCCCCCCTAGCCCCCCTTCTTAAGGGGGGAACCGGAATCTACTCAAAGTCCCCGCAACGATGCGGGGGATTTAGGGGGATCTAGACTAAGGTGCGAACGAGATTTATCAAGGCTTTCAAGTGGTGTTGACACTCCTTGGGCATTGGCGTGTCCCTACTTATTTATAGCAACTGCTCATCTACTTATTTTGCTAAAATAAAATTACATAAACAACATAAATTCGATCGATTGTTCAGGCCGATCAATTTACAAAACATTTAAATAAGTCGATAGAGAGTGGGAATTAGATTAATTTTGCTCAAGAAATTGCCCCGGCGATAGGTGAAAAAACTCAGCTAATTTCTGAATTTGACTCACTGTCAGTTCCCTGTTACCATTCAAAACCTCAGCCACCATAGACTCAGTAGAAAAAATATCAACCAAGTCTTTTTCTGAAAGCTCAGCTTCAACCATCAAAGCTTTGAGCAATTTAATCCCCTTTAGCACAGGCATTGGCTCATGTTTTTGTTCGTAATCATAGACAAGAATACCCAGCACATTTAAGTAATCTCTGTCATCTTGCGTCAGTTTTCGGCGATCCAAAATAGAATTAATCCGATTTTGGGTAGCAATTAAGTCAGCTTCACAACTAATCGGGCGTGGGGGAAAAGCTACGATTAACTCAATGTAATCGCTACTAGGAGTTTTCAAACCAATCGTCATTTTTCCAATTCTCCTGATCCTATTCTGAATGAATTAACACACTGCGCACGAATACTTTTTGGTATTCATAATCTATATAACAGATTAGTCGATAATTATTGCCACCAATATTAAAGACTGTAAAATTACCTACTAAGTCAGCGGAGGGAAAGACTTGGCGTACCTCAACAAAGTTTTGCCACTCAGCCTGAGAAGTACGCTGATACCATATTAATAGACTTGGTTCAGCATTGGGGTGTTTTTCCCAAAATTCTCTCAGCGATTTTCGGCTGATGACACGCATTAGATAATTATTTTATTTCTTGTTTGATGAGTATCATAGCTTTAAGGTGCGTCAGCTTGGAGATTTTCGATTGTTGATACAATTGTCGAAGCTGACGCACCCTACGATTACACGCATTAGATAATTATTTTATTCCTGGCTTGATAAGTATCATGGCTTTTAAGGTGCGTCAGCTTGGAGATTTTCGATTGTTGATACAATTGTCGAAGCTGACGCACCCTACGATTCTACCGTTCAAATTACGTTGTTTTCTTCAGTCCACGGAGGTGGACATTGTTTGTGTAGACGCGGTTTCAACCGCCGTCTTATTGGGGATTCTGGCTTATCCATCCCCAATCAACCAAAATTTAACGGATCGACATCAATAGTTAAACTAACAGAACGCGGCGTGCGTGAAGCGAAGCTATCCCGAAGGGAATCGCGCAACCCGACCAAATCCGACAAATCCAGCGACTCATCCACAGGTAACTTCAGCAAAATCTGCCACCGATAGCGGTTCGCCACCCGCATAATCGCCGCCGGTGCAGGCCCCAACATCTCGCAACCCGGTAAAGACAATCGATCGATATATTCACGACAAACAGACGCCAATTGTACCGCAGTCACCGCAACTTCCGCCGCATCCACACTACTCAACCGCAACAAAACCAACCGCCCCGAAGGTGGATAATTCAGCGCGACTCTTTCTGCTAATTCCGTCTCCACAAAACCCGCATATTCGTGCCGCCTCACAGCTTGAACCACTCGATGTTCGGGAGTGTAAGTTTGAATAATTACCCGCCCCGGATCGTCGCCTCTCCCCGCACGTCCCGCAACTTGAGTTAATGTTTGAAAAGCTCGTTCGCTGGCCCGATAATCGGATAAGTTCAGCAACCCATCAGCCGAGACAACTCCTACCAACGTGACTCCAGCTAAATCCAACCCTTTCGTCAGCATTTGCGTCCCCAACAAAATGTCAGCTTCTCCATTAGCAAATTGCGTTAACAATCTCCGGTGGTCGCCCTTATTTCTAGTCGTATCGCTATCATACCGAATTGCCCGCAATTCGGGAAACAATCTGGTTAGTTCTTGTTCGACTCGCTGAGTGCCGCTGCCGAAATTTTTGAAGTAAGGAGAACTGCATTCAGGACAATTTTGAGGGTGTCTTTCTGTGTGGTTGCAGTAGTGACAGCGCAATATTTCTGCTGTGCCTTCGCCGATGTGGTGATAGGAAAGCGAAACATCGCAGTTCGGGCATTCCATCACATAGCCGCAACTCCGACAAGAGACAAAGGTACTGTGTCCTCGGCGGTGAATAAACAGGATGCCTTGCTGTTGTGTTGTTTGCAATTGTTCCAGCGCATTTTGCAGTGCAGTGCTGAAAATTGAGCGGTTTCCTTGCCGCAATTCTTGGCGCATATCGACTATTTGAATCGGCGGCATTGGGCGAGAGTAGATGCG
This sequence comes from Microcoleus sp. LEGE 07076, assembly GCF_015207455.1. GTDB lineage: Bacteria > Cyanobacteriota > Cyanobacteriia > Cyanobacteriales > Microcoleaceae > Microcoleus. The sequence continues at coordinate 1,677 of NZ_JADEWV010000205.1, read as the reverse complement.
TTCTGGTAATGATAAATAATGGATTGTTGGTAGGGAGGAATTATTGATTTGAGTTTCGACAACAGTCTCTAATGCTGGTGTTGCAGAACCTAAAATTAAGGGACAATTTTCTAATTCGGCGCGCCATTTGGCAACGGTGCGGGCGTGGTAGCAGGGGGCTGGTTGGTCTTGTTTGAAGCTGCTGTCGTGTTCTTCATCGAGGATAATTAAGCCGAGGTGCGGTAATGGTGCGAAAATGGCCGATCGCGTGCCGATGACAATTTGCGGCGTTCCTGTGAGCATCTGGCGCCATGTATCGTAACGTTCGCCGTCGGATAGGGCGCTGTGGTACACGCAAATTTGCTCGCCAAACCGGGCGCGGAATCTGTCTGTAAGTTGGGGTGTCAGGCCGATTTCCGGGACGAGGACGAGCGCAGATTTGCCGCTTGCTAAGATTGGGGCGATCGCCTGCAAATACACTTCAGTCTTACCAGAACCGGTAACGCCGTGCAACAGCACTTGACGGAATCCAGAAAAACTATTAATAAACCCTAAAGCTTCTGCTTGAAAACGAGTTAAATTTTTCGGTGTATCGGGCAATTGAGCAATTGGGCGATCGCCCCTGAGAACTTCCCTTTGGTCAATTACCACCCTACCTTTTTGTTCCAAAGCTTTGACAACCGAAGCACTCGTACTGCAAATTCTCAGCAAATCGTTCATCCACATTTCACCGCCGCCCCGACGCAAAACTTCCAATACTTCTTGTTGGCGCTTAGTTAAATCCGTGACAAAAGCGCTGGGGATTAATGTCACTGCCGGTTTTAGTTGTGGTTTCGGAGGATTGGGCGGTTCTAAATAACTTTCAACCCAACCGCGTTTCAATAAATCTTTCAATCCCCGATAACTTCCCTTGACTTGGCGCTGAAGGTATTGCCAAGTATAATCGCCGTTTTTTTGAGCTTGCAGCAACTGCAAAATTTGACTGGCTGCGGGATTGAGAAATGTTTCGGCATTGGGAGAAATTGCGTCTTTAATTAACCGAATTCGGCGCACAGAACGGCTTAACAAACCGGGTGGCAGTGAAGCTCTAATTACTTGAATTAGTGGCGTGCAATAATAGGCGGATACTCGAGCGAGTAATTCCCAGTAAGTAGGCGGGAAAAAGCCCGTAGTGACAACATCTTGGACATCTTTAACCCGCGCCGGATCTAAGTCGGTTGGCAGTTGAGAAACGAACCGAATTGCGATCGCTCCTACCTGTTGACTGCCAAAGGGTACACTCAAAATATCCCCCGGCTGCACGTTCATTTCCGCAGGTAAGCGATAGGTAAATAACTTGTTTTCCTCGCCTCCGGAGTCCCCCGCACCCCTGAAAGGAGAGTCTACCAACACCTCGATCCACTGTGCCCGCACAGCGGGGCGACTCGGCGGTCGATCGCTGCCGTAAAATGCCCCAGACTCAGCAGCTACAGGCGTTGATAAACCAAAAGTTACAGTAGACATAGGGTTGCACTTCAAACTAGGAGGAGCCGCAATCAAAGGGCGTTTTGATTATCCCTCAGTTTACCGCAGTCGATCGAGACTTACGCAGAACCTATATTTTACTCGTTTTACTCGTTACCAGGCTCTTCCTGGTAGCGCCGATCCGGAGACTCTGCCTCCCTAACTCTATGTCGAGACAGAGCAAGAGTGATATAG
>NZ_JADEWV010000468.1 GCF_015207455.1 Microcoleus sp. LEGE 07076 | reverse complement strand
GTATTAAAGCAAGGACAAACTGATAAAAGTAAAGGCAAACGCATCGGCATTATTGGCGAGCCGGGGGCAGGAAAAACCACGCTATTGCAAAAAATAGCCGATTGGGTGTTGGCAGAAACTGAAGTTGTGCCGATTTGGGTTTCCTTAGCGGATTTAGGCAAGTTTAGCTTAGAAGATTATTTACTCCAAAAGTGGCTGAAAGTTGCCTTAAATGTAGCGGATGTCACGCTGGAAATGCGCCAAGATTTGGTGACACTTTTTAATAATCATCAAGTTTGGTTATTGCTGGATGGCGCAGATGAGATGAGTGCGGGTAATCCTTTGGATGAGATTAAAGCACAATTGCAGGGATGGGTAGCTGAGGCGCGGGTGGTGTTGACTTGTCGCTACAATGTGTGGGATGCGGGAAAAAATGCTTTAGCTGAGTTTGATGTTTATCGGAATTTAGATTTTGATGAAAATGAACAAATTCCCCGGTTTATTAGAAGTGTTTTTCGGAATTCAGATTTAGGGGAAAAATTGTGTGCAAAGTTAGCTGAATTAGAAAATACGCGGCTGCGGGATACGGTGAAAAATCCTTTGCGGTTGACGTTGTTATGTCTGGCTTGGCACATTCGTCAGGGAGATTTTACCACCAAAACTCAGGCGGATTTATACGCACAGTTTAGCGAGGCATTGTATGAGTGGAAGCGCGAACAATTCCCGACAACTTCCCAGCAGCGACGGGAGTTAAATAAAGCTTTGGCGACGTTAGCTTTGCGGGGAATGGAACAAGATGAGTCGCGGTTTCGGTTGCGTCAGGGCTGGGTGCGCGAGATTTTAGGGGAAGCCGATGAGCCTTTGTGTGAGTTAGCTTTGCAGTTGGGTTGGATTAATCGGGTTGGTGTGGCGGCGGAAAGGCCAGAGGAACAGGTTTATGCCTTTTATCATCCGACATTTCAGGAGTATTTTGCAGCTTTGGGTGTCGATGATTGGCGTTATTTTTTGAATCATGTACCGGATAATCCGAGGTTCGAAACTTATCGAATTTTTGAGAAAGTGTGGGAAAATGTGATTTTGTTGTGGTTGGGACGCGAGAATTTAGCGAAAGATCGGAAGGAAGAATTCATTAGGGTTTTGGTAGAATTTGAAGATGGAATTGGCAACTATGAATTTTATAAGGATCGCGCATATCTTTTAGCTTTTACGGGAATGGCTGAGTTTCAAGATTGTTCTAAAGTCGATGAAATTGTAGCAGAAATTGTGAAGTGGTCTTTAGGTTATTTTTGTCAGGAATCACAACAGTGGTCTAAATTTATCGAACCCGTTCCAGAAAGAGCGAGAGCAATTC
>NZ_JADEWV010000204.1 GCF_015207455.1 Microcoleus sp. LEGE 07076 | reverse complement strand
CGCTCGCACAGACAATAGTTCCCAATCCAGCCCCAGTATCAAATGTGCCGATCGCACAGACAATAGTTCCCAATCCAGCCCCAGTATCAAATGTGCCGATCGCACAGACAATAGTTCCCAATCCAGCCCCAGTATCAAATGTGCCGATCGCACAGACAATAGTTCAAAATCAAACGCTTGCACCAGCAACAGCCGCACCTCCAGCAGTCTCACCAAGCCAAATACCTGTTATGCCTGCTGCAGGCCAAATAAATCTCGCGCCAATACCAACACCGGATCGAGATATTGCGCTCGCAGTCAGCCCGCGGCAGGACACAAATCCTTTATTTTCCGCCCGGTTGCAAGAGCAAAACCAAATATCCAATTCCTTGCAACAGCGCAATTCACCTGCCCCCTCCCCAAATATTGGCGCTTCCTTGGTGACAACCAACCTCAGCACCGTTATTTTTCCCGTAGAGGAAAGATTTACTAGCGATTTTGTCGATTACCTAAATTTGCCGTCAACAAATGCGATCGCCACCCTAGAAGACACTCAAAATACCCTTGGCAGAGTCCAAAAAGCCACAGGCATCAAACCAGCTCTCGTTTATATGAGCTTTGTACCCAAGGGTTCTAGAGTCGCTCGACCATACAACAGTTCGCCTCTGTTGCGTGTAGAACAGCAAATTCAAGGCTCTGACGAACTGGAACTGATGGTAATTACCCCAGAAGGCGTGCCGGTGCGGAAGCGCATCTCAGGCACCTCTCGCGCCCAGGTAATGGAAGCTGTTCGGAAATTTCGCAGCGAACTGACTAATCCGGTAAAGCGCAATACTAAAACTTATTTACCCTTGGCTCAGCAGCTCTACCAGTGGATGGTAGCGCCGCTCGAAGCAGAGTTGCAAGCTAAAGGCATTCAGAATTTATCTTTTATCTCGGATATGGGGTTGCGATCGATCCCGATGGCCGCCCTGCACGACGGCAAAGGCTTTCTGATAGAGCGTTACAGTGTCGGCTCAATGCCGAGTCTGAGTTTGACAGATACCACCCCCGCCAACTTCAAAAATACCCAAGTTCTGGCAATGGGCGCGTCGCAATTTCCAGAAATGAGTCCTTTACCTGCGGTGGAAATAGAAATATCGACAATCACCCCCCAGGAGTGGCCCGGTAAGTCTTTCTTGAACCAAGCTTTCACTCTGGCTAATTTGAAATCGCAGCGCCAGCAGCACCCTTTTGGGATGATTCATTTGGCTACTCACGCCGAATTTCGATCGGGAGATCCCAGCCAATCCTTTATTCAGTTGTGGGATACTAAATTGCGTTTGGATCAGTTGCGGCAAATGGGATGGTACAGCCCGCAAGTTGAAATGTTGGTTTTGAGCGCTTGCAGGACTGCTGTGGGCGATCGGCAAGCCGAGTTGGGCTTTGGCGGGTTAGCCGTGCAAGCCGGGGTTAAATCGGCTATGGCGACTCTTTGGTATGTCAGCGACGAGGGCAGTTTGGCATTGATGGCCGACTTCTACGGGCAGTTGAAAACTGCTCCGATTAAAGCAGAAGCGCTGCGGCAAGCGCAATTAGCCATGTTGCGCGAAAATGTGCGGATTGAAGGGGGGATGTTGCACACTTCTGTTGGTAATGTGCCGCTACCCTCGGAGTTGGCAAACACCGAGACTCGGAATTTTTCTCATCCCTATTATTGGTCTGCTTTTAGAATGATTGGTAATCCTTGGTAATCGAATTTGTTTTGGTTAAGCAATTGTTTGAATGTGCGGGGATAAAACACCGTGCAAATCAACAGCATCGCCCACTAAAATTTATGCAGCCGCCGCCGCGCTAATTTGCTCCAAAACCAAAACCAATGTATCGACTTGGGTGGGACTAAACACGCCTTCAGGGCCTTGAGCATTAATGTCTGTAAATGGAGAATCATAGAGCAAACCGGCTTCCATCACGCCATGATGCGTTAGATAATCGATGATTAAGTTAATGCATTCGATCGAATTCGCGCAGAATGTAGAGCCGGATAAAAACGCGCCAAACGCTTGTTTCGCTGCGTGACGATCGAGTCCCACCAGCGATCGAATAAACAACCCCACACCTAAATGTTTAGCCGCTGCTAACTCTTCGGGTTCGCCGATACCTGCTTCGCTCAACATTCGTTCTAGTTCGTTCAAATCGCTTGGTGTCAGCGGTTGGTTGGATCTCAGCTTATGAATTGTGATATGATTTTCGTGAGCTTGCAAAAACTGACGCGCTTTCGCACGGAAGCGATCGAACTGGCTGCTGTTTAAACCAGGCAGATCGAAGGAGGTTTCAGTACCTAATTCGTCGGTAAAATTCGTGTAAATTGGTTGTAGATGTGTCTTTTCAATCAAACGAATCAGCGATCGCAGCCTGTTACGGGCACCTTCTAGAATGGGAATTGTGACATTTTCTCACCAGGCATCAGTTAGAATGTCTTGAATTAGTGCCATTTGTTCGCGCACTACCGGAATACGGTCTTTATCTTCTAGCGCTGCGACGATCGCCCTAACTCGCTGGCTCGATCAATTAAATTCCGGTTGCGATCGCAGCATAGAAAGTTACACATTTTTACTGCAATCTAGGTTTTAAGTGTTCTTTTTCTGGGTGGGATACACCTCATGGTTCGGGTCCCACCAAAGTAGCTCCATCACGCCTTGATTGAGTATGCCCCAGATTCTTTCGCTCGCAGATAAGCGTAAAGAAGTGAGTTCATCCAAATCATCGAGATTGATTTCGCTGAGTCGATCGCGGGCTAGTTTACAAAGCTTATTAATTGGCACGGTATGATTTTGTTTTTTACTGTCAACCAATATCTCCCGCCACGTCATAGATTCAAAGTTACTGAGTTTTGTTTGAATCTCTTTGAGTTTTTCTCCATCAATATTTTGCCAACCATAGTCAGAGGCTAGTTCCATTTTTGAAATTCGCCATGCTGGATTACGATTGTAGTAATCTTGAGGATTTTCGGCGATTTTGGGTTGTTTTTGAGGAGCGGGCTGGGATTTGACTTTTGGCTGTTTTTTCTGCTTGGACATGAGTGACAGGGTTACAGGCTGCTGTAGTATTCTGCCATTGCAGCAAGTGTGATTTCTTGATTTCCACGCTGTGTGGCTGCGAGTCCTTTTCTGGCACTGATCCAGGGTTCTTCTTGATGGGTCAAGTCACTCAGCCACTGGGAAGTCCGATCGCCGTAGAATTCCAGGATTTTATCAATAGTTTCTTTTTGGATCGGGGTAATATTTTCGGGATTACCTGCGATCGCTGAGACGATAAATTGCCCTTTGTGGTGCTTGTAGAGGTCGGGAATAACAGGCCCGTTTGCCCATGCTTCTAGGGTTTCAGGAAACAGGGGGGCTTCATCCCAGACTAATGACCATGCCTGAGCGTAGTACAAAAGCTTCTGAAGTTTCATAGCGGGAAGTTCGCCTTTCTTGGCGAGAATATAAGCTGCAACGTCTTGTACAGTAGTCATGCTAATTACCTCCGTTTTCATTGTTGCACTGAAACTTTTATTAATTCTATTATAGTCCATAAATATCGATTATTGGCGCTAATTTGGGAAGATGCTGGTTGTTTAAATATTTTGTCTATCAACGATTCCACGCTTCTTTTACCGACGGCTACAACTCTCCTCGAAAAGCGCGATGTTGGAGGGAGGCGAAGAGGGCATCGAGTTGGGTGAGGGATTCGCGATGTGTGTTTTTGAGACGATCGATCGCTTCCACCCGCCGAGCAAATTCTTGTTGAAGCCGGAGGGGAGGAGTAAGTACAGGCACACGCGCCAAGTTTGATTGGTTGATACCTGAAATTGTTGACTGAGTAAGAAATGGTTTAATACACTTCTGCCTCACCCAGTCGTTGCTGAGATAATGAAAGAAAAATAAAAAACCAACTTTTTCCGGGTTCGGGGTTACGCGAATAAATGACGATTCAAAAATCAGTGGATTAGGTGAAGGCGGAATCAAACAAGGTTTTGCTGCTCCTTCATAATTAAGAGACCTTCTAGCAATCAAAATATCTTTTTCAGAAATACGATACTTCTTATATTCGTCAGCACTACAAATGACCTGCTTAAGATTACCTCGAATGACAACTTCGTAAAAAGCGTCACTCATGTGAAGCATCTCTATTCCGCCATCTTCAACGTAAGCATCTTTTGAAAAATAAGCACCGTTTTGAAGAGGTTGTTTTAAAACTGATTCGAGTTGCTCAACAAGAAAGCGGGATGTCGCTCCTACATCGCCAAACATCTCAAGGAATATCGATCGCACGATCGCATCCAATTCGCCCAAAGCCTTGCGACGCAGCGCTCGAAGTTCCTCCGCCTTGTCCAGAATTGCGGCGATTTGTTTCTGTTGGGCGATCGCTGGCAGTAGAATTTCTATCTCTCGAATTATTTGCTGACTAATGTTAGGCTGTGCACCGCCGACACTTCTTGATATGAATTATGGCAGTTTTTGCTGTAAGGCACGAAAAATATATCTCGAATCAGCCTTGTCTTTTTCTGGGACAATATGGCAAACTGCTTGATTTGTTGTTGCATCAATACCTAAGATTCCAACACGACCAACATTAGCGCCATACATTGCAAAAAGGATAGCTTTTTTGGGTGCAAGCTTCAATGATGTTTCTGCTAAAGCTTCCTGAGTGACTGTTTCCTCAGTTTCACTAATTATTGATTCAGGTAGATCAGCAGATTTTACCCAAGGAATACCTCCGCCATAATAGAGATCGTGTTTACTGCGTGATGGAGTTGTTCCACTACCTGCTTTTGCAAAATGAGCTAATTTGCAAATATCTTGTTGTCATTTCCATCATTCTTAGAGCGCTCAATTCAACACAGCAACTCATTAGACCTCTTGCAAAAGTCCTTTTAATCAAATTTTGGAACGGGCAAGATGCCCATCCCACAAGAAAAAAAAATTGTGGGATGGGCATCTTGCCCGTCCTAGCTATTTTTGCAAGAGATTTATTCTGCAGGCAAAAGTGCGATCGCATCTCACTTAGGCAAATTTTCCCGCCAAACCTCTAAATCCTCGATCGACTGAAAATCCAACAATTCCTCTGCTAGAGTTTCAATTTGCTCGATCGACAAATCAGCAATTCTAGAGGTAATAGATTCCGGAAATGTTCCAACTCGCCGATTTAACAAACGGCGATTTAGCTGACGTAAAATCAAGGCCCTTCCTTCTTGTTCGCGGCCTTGTTCAATGCCTTGTTCGCGGCCTTGTTCAATGCCTTGTTCAATGCCTTCTTCCTTAGCTTCCCGATAAAACCGAGTTTCCTCAAGCGTAATCCCTAACATCGCCTCTGCCTCCCTTCGGTTCAAATTTGTGAACTTATAAACCAGTATTGTCGTCAGCATCTCTATTATGGCGCGACTCGCCGCTTCCGATTCCTCCCGCTGCGATCGCGCCAGCAACAATCGCGCAGCTTCCGGCGTACTCGCTTCATCGATAGTCGTCAACGCCATCAGCGCCACTCCCAGCGGCAACTGTTCGATCGCACCCAACTCATCCAAATATACCCGATGTACCTGATTGCTGCTGGTGAGCGATCGATAGGGATGCGTTTCTGATTGTTCAGTCGATCGACTCGGATAAATTACCACCGCTTCCCAATCAGTAAATCGCTGGCGATTGCGATAAAAATACAAAAACGACTCACCAAACAATCTCTCATAAAGCAATTCATCCCGCTGAAACTGCACCTCACAGAAATATACAACTCCCGGTTCAGCATCCGGAGGCAAAAACACCCCATCAATTTCAAACTTCGGTTCCTTCACCGCCACCGAATCAAATCGATACTGATCCGCATTTGATGGTGACTCTTCCAATAGCTCAAACAACAGCGTCGGAGCTTCTTGAAATAACTTATAAAAAATTGAATCTCGACGCATTAACTCAAAATCTCCTATCGTGTGCGATCGATTGACCGATCTCAAATTGGTTCGCGCGTGCGTATGCAAGTCCGCTCCGGGATTGCCTGTGCAAGTCCGCACTACGAACTATTTTTGTTATACTAATCGACCGCACATGATATCATCTAGCCTGTGCGACTTATCCAACTATTTATCGATTTTAGATTTGAGAATTGAATTTTCTAGATGAATCACCGGAGCTTGAGCTTTTGTCTAAAATTTGGATAGTATCCACGACTTAATTCTGGGGATTACGTTTTTTTGGTGGTGACAAAAACAGCAATTGGGTAATCTGCTAAATCAATTTTAAACGATTCGAGATAGCCCCAGCTCGAAAAATATCCTACATTTTCAGTCCTAGACGCACTCCCGACAAAGAAACCGGGTTTTTTACTCAATCTCTGGGTAAAAACGCAGGATTTTTCTGAAAAAACCCGGTTTCTGCCAGCCCCTGCGTCCAAGACTAAATTTGTTAATGGGCGATCGAACTTCGCCCCTCAGCATTCGGTGTTTCCTTAGTTTCAACTCGTCCAACCTTAAGCCGTCAGCCAGAATCAACCAGCGCGACTTGACGGGGTGACACTCGTCTGGCGGGTCAAGAGTAGCTTAGTAGGATCGCGAATTAAATAATTTAGACAAGTTTGTGGGATGGGCGGGAGAACCTGTCCTTTCTGGACGGGCTCTCCCGCCCATCCCACAATAACAATAAAGATTGTAAGTTATTTAATTATCATTCCTGATTTGATGCGTCCGCCCGATCGCCCCCAGGCACCTCAACCACAGCCAAAAACTCATAATTGCCACAAAAATTCAAAATCCCAAACCCAAAACTCCCGAAGCCCAGTACGATCGATCTAGTTAGCAAAAATAAGTAAAAACACTACCGGAGTAAATAATATGGATCTGGTCGTACTTCAGAACTGGCTGGACAACATCTCCTTCGCCATCCTGTTCTCAACAATGCTCGTTTACTGGGTAGGCGCAGCCTTCCCCAACATTCCCTACCTGGCCGCCCTAGGCACCGCAGGAATGGCCGTCGCCAACCTCTCCATCGCCGCCTTACTCGGTTCGCGGTGGATAGAAGCCGGCTACTTTCCACTAAGCAACCTCTACGAATCCCTATTTTTCCTAGTTTGGGGCATCACCGCCATCCATCTAGTCGCCGAAAACATGAGCCGTTCCCGCTTAGTAGGAGTAGCCACATCCCCCGTAGCAATGGCAATAACCGCCTTTGCCGCCCTGACTCTCCCCGACACCATGCAATCGGCAGAGCCCCTCGTACCAGCCCTCAAATCCAACTGGCTGATGATGCACGTTAGCGTCATGATGCTCAGTTACGCCACCTTAATGGTAGGAGCATTGCTGGCGATCGCATTTTTAATCGTCACCCGCGGCCAAAAAATCGAACTCACCGGCAGTTCCTTCGGCACCAACAGCAACCGCAACGGCAACTACCGCCTCCAACGCCCACAAAACCCCGAACCCCCAACCGACAGCCAACCTGTTGGCGAACCCGCTTTCAACAGCAATAACGGTTACACCACCACCGCAGTCCTCGAATTAGCAACCGTTCAAACCACCTCAACCGCCCCAACTCAAACCGCAGAACTTCTCTCGCCCCAGCGCTTGAATCTAGCAGAAACCCTTGACAACATTAGCTATCGCATCATCGGTTTAGGATTCCCCTTGCTGACAGTTGGAATTATCGCCGGTGCCGTTTGGGCTAACGAAGCTTGGGGCTCGTACTGGAGTTGGGACCCGAAAGAAACTTGGGCACTGATTACCTGGTTGGTATTTGCAGCCTACCTGCACGCCCGCATTACTCGCGGCTGGCAGGGAAGACGCCCAGCAATTTTAGCCGCCACAGGTTTTGTAGTAGTTTGGATTTGCTATCTAGGCGTTAATTTGTTAGGCAAAGGTTTACATTCCTACGGTTGGTTTTTCTAATAAAAACTGACAACAGTTAACTGTTAACTGTTCGCTGTTCCCTCGCGCTACCCTCGCGAGCGGAACGCTCCCGCTAATCCCTCCCCTAACCCTCGCCAGCCGTCGCGCCACTGTTCTCGGTATTCCGATATAACCGGATTTGATATCCACACTCAACCGACAACAATCAACACTCAACAGACTTCTTGACTAAAAGGAAAATAGATATGGACGACTCGCAAATATTTCTACAAGAAGACGATGTTTTGTCTGCTCCTGCCAGCGCTTTGATGTATCAATGTACCTTCAAAGTTAGCGAATTTATGACGGTGATGCAGTCAAAATTGCTAGAACAAAACTTATTTTCAGAGGGCATCGATTGCGAAGTTTTAAGTGCCGGCAAAGACTGGACAAAAGGCAAACTTAGAATGCGTCTGGAGTTTTGCCCGATCGCCGAATCAGAGGTAACAGAACAAAAAGCCCTTCCTCCCGCCCCGGAAACATCAGAAACATCCCAAAAATACAGTGAAAATAACTCAGATCGAACCGATACAAATGATGAACCAAATATCGGCGAATCAACACAAATAAGTAGTAATACTTTTCCTGTTTACAGGCATCCAGACATCCACCCCCACAGTCGAGGAATGTGGAGCTAGGGAGAGTCCCAGAGGCGGAGAGTGAAAGATTGTGAGCCGGGAAAATGGGGAGAATTTCCCAATTCCCAATACTCTCAACCTCCCTCCGTCCCCTAACTCTTGAAGTTCACTACAAAAGCTTAGACGATCGCTCCTCCGGGAGCATCTCACGTTTGCAAAAAGTATTATTTTAACGCCTGGGGAGCGTTCTCGCTCGCTGGCGGATATATCACCAAGCGAGCGAGGACGATCGCACTACAAATACAAAACACAGTTTTTGAAATTGTCAATTATTGGCAAATTTTTTGGTGAGGGGATCCCGTACCATATTAGGTAATCCACCTGACTTGATATTATATCGTTTCTGGTTGCACCGTCAGGTGATAAATTAGGTAGAAATTCATTAATTCCCCGTCCCAGTTGCCACAAAAGATCGGTGCAATTTTCCGCTGTTCGATTCACAGTCAACAGTCAACAGTCAACAGTCACCTGACAGTGCAACCGGACTTGATATTACTTCATAAAAAACTGTTCTCATGGCTGAATCTTCCAATTGGACGCACCTCCACGCTCAACTGCACCGGACGCTGCTGCACCGACAAATATTGCCCTCAAATCAGCGATTGTTAGTAGCAGTATCCGGCGGACAAGATTCTCTGTGTTTGCTAAAATTACTGCTGGATTTGCAGCCAAAATGGGGCTGGAATTTAGCGATCGCCCACTGCGATCACCGCTGGCGTTCTGATTCCCAATCTAATGCAACTCATGTAGAAAATTTAGCTAAAAATTGGGGAATATCCTATTATTTGCAAACAGCTTTCTCGATCCCCAAAACAGAAGCAGAGGCCAGACAGTGGCGTTATCAAGCTTTAACCGAAATTGCGATCGCCCGCAACTCCCCCTACATTGTCACAGGACACACAGCCAGCGATCGCGCCGAAACACTCCTCTACAACCTAATTCGCGGTAGCGGGGCCGACGGACTTTCCGCCCTCACCTGGAAGCGACCCATTGCCGATTTTAGATTGCCGATTTTAGATTTTAGATTGGACAATTCCCAAGAAAATCGCAACTTTGAAATATCTGCCGATTTTAAATTGTCCAATCAAAATGAAAATTCCCAATCGAAAATCCAAAATCTAAAATCTAAAATCTATTTAGTTCGCCCCTTACTCGAAATCACCAGATCGCAAACCGGTCAATTTTGTCAAGACCAAAAACTACCAATTTGGGAAGATTCCACAAATCAAGACTTAAAATATGCCCGCAACCGCATTCGATCGGAATTATTGCCTTATTTAGAAACTCATTTCAACCCAAAAGCCCAACAGGCGATCGCCCAAACAGCCGAACTCCTCCGCGCCGATGTCGAATATCTCGAACTTGCAGCCAGCGACGTGCTACAGCGAGCAATTTCTCCCATTGCAGACAACGAGGCGGTGAAATTTCAACTCCCCGTCAAGTTAAACCGCCCGATTTTGCGAGCAGCACCCCTAGCGTTGCAGCGGCGGGCAATGCGACAGCTACTGCAACAAATATTACCCTCAGCACCCAGCTTTGACAGCGTAGAAAAACTCACCAACTTAATCGCAGCGCCCAACCGATCGCAAACCGATCCATTTCCCGGAGGAGCCATCGCCCGAGTCGAAAACCCTTGGATAATTTTAGATATTTAATTTTAAGCCGTCATGAAACCCGAAAGAACTTCTCGCAGATCGGAAACTACCCGATCTTGTTC
>NZ_JADEWV010000203.1 GCF_015207455.1 Microcoleus sp. LEGE 07076 | reverse complement strand
GGGGAATGGGGAATTGTCTCTTGCTTCTTCCTTCTTCCCTCTTGCTTCTTCCTTCTTCCCTCTTTCTTCTTCCCTCTTCCCTCTTTCTTCTTCCCTCTTCCCTCTTGCTTCTTCCTTCTTGCTTCTTGCTTCTTCCTTCTTCCCTCTTGCTTCTTCCTTCTTCCCTCTTGCTTCTTCCCTCTTCCTTTCATTCAAACACCGATCGAGCAAACACAATTGCCGCCACAACTGGCGATCCAACTCCAAAGTAGGATGAATGCAGCGCAAAGCCTGCAAATCTCCCAGCATTTGCAGCGCAACCTTCCAGTAAGGTGATTGCAAAATGTACTTCAATTCACTTTTGAGGCGAGTTTCCAAAGCCGGAGCTCGGCCGTTTTCACATTGAATCCGGTAATAAATCCCACTTTCGAGGGCGTGGCGGATGTATCCTTCTGTTTGCGATTCAATTACAAATCCCAACCGCACCGCAAACCGCACCGCCCGATAAATTCGCGTCGGATCTTCAATAAAACTGTTAGCGTGCAAAACTCGAATTTGGCGCGCTTCCAAGTCTAGCAAACCGCCAAAAAAATCCAACAATTCGCCGCAGTTAGGAACACCCAACCGCACAGCCAGCGCATTAATTGTAAAATCCCTGCGGTACAAATCTTGACGGATCGAACTCGCTTCAACTTCAGGATTTGCAGCCGGATAAGCATAAAATTCAGTACGAGCCGTAGCGATATCCAGCCACAGCGAGCCGAAAGCAGAGTCTTTGTGCCACAATAGCGCGGCGGTTTGAAATTCACCGTGCACGTCCAAACGCGAGTCTGGGTAAAGCTTTTGCAGCGATGCAGCCAACTCGACACCGGCACCGCGGGCAGCGCAATTTCCATCCACTACCAAATCAATATCTGTTAGCGCCAGTTTACCATCGGCTGCTAATTGATTTTTGGGATTATTCTGTGCAACAGGCAAGATGCCTGTTCCACAAGAGTTTAATGTTGTGGGGTGGGCATCTTGCCCGCCCTTGGTGTCATTCAAACCTAAGAGTAAATCCCGGACTGCTCCGCCGACAATATAAAGTTGCCAGCCGCGCTCTCGGGCAATATTGGCGGCGATCGACAATAATTGCCATAATTCGGGACTAATGCGCGATCGCAGCAACTGCTCAACGGATGCGGGTAGGGGACAGTAGGACAATTGTGTATTACTTCCGCTGTCTCGCGCTTTTTGCTGGTGCAATTGGCGCAACACGTCGGTGCGAGTCACAATTCCCACCAGTTGGCCGTTTTCCAATACTGGTAAGCGCCCGATATGGTATGTCACCATTAAATCTTCAATTTCTGGCAGCAAGGTATCGGGGGCGATCGTTTTTAGCTGCGGAGTCATGTAACCCTTGACGGGGGCGTGACTGAAACCGTGGTGCAGGGCAATGTCAATGTCGCGGCGGGAAATAATGCCGGCGAGCCGTAGCTTGCGGGGCTCCCAGCCATCGCCCGCATCGACCACACAAAGCCCAGAATGCCCGTAACGCAGGAGGATACGGTGAGCTTCTCCCACGGAGGTTTCCGGGCGAATGCTCCGCACTGGAGACGACATTAATTCGCGGGCGGTTGGAGGCTGCGGGATTTGAGCTTTAAGTTCGTCAGCTAGTTGATTCAAAGTCAGCAGCGGGTCAACATCGCGGGTGGCGAGGGATGCGGCGCGGGCGTGGCCTCCGCCGCCGAAAGGTTTGAACAGTTCGCTGAGGTTTGTGCTGGAAATGCGCGATCGACCGATAATAGTTAAGCGGTTGGAAATTTGCGGTTGAGCGCTTTTGCGGTTGTTTTCGTTTTCACTAAATTTATAAACATTGCCTAAAAGCAGAGCATCTGTTTCAGTCAAATCCAGCAACCGGGAAGCTAGGGAAGAAAGTCCGGGAACAAAGCTGTCAGTAGATAGCAGCACCCAAGCTACTGTATAACCGTGCAAAGTTTCCGATCGCAAATTCTTCAGCGCTTCTGCGAGCAAATCCTGCAATTGAGGAGACAAAGCGGGTTCTACATACTCAGCGATTACCGGCAAACTCGCTCCTTGTTCCATCAACCAGGCTAAAGCTATGGCATCTCGCGCCGTTGCGCCCTCAAAGGTGAGGGAACCCGTATCGACGTGGATGCCCAGGGCCATGACTGTGGCTTCTGAAGGCAGCAGGCGGGATACTGTGTCGCCGTTTTCTACGGCATTTTTGAGCTTTTCTCGCAGTTTTTCGACAATTAATGTAGTGGTTGCTCCGACTGCTTCGATTTGTGTAACTGTGGCCCGGATGTCCAAATCGGCTTGCAGGTGGTGGTCGAAAACAGCTATTTCGTTGATGTGTGGCAAATCTAGCCATTCGGCGGCTTTTCCCAAACGATCGCGCACCGAGGCATCTACTATACTAATCGATCGAATTTGTTGCGGATTGACCGATCGGCGTTCGATCAGCGGATACTCGTCGCGGTGCAGTGCCAAAAAATCCCGCACTGTCGGGTGACATCCGCCCGCGAGCACGATTCTGCTACCGGGGCGCAGCACGCACAGTCCCACCGCAGCGCCCAAGCTGTCAAAATCTGCTGTTGTGTGGCACAAAACTAAGTCCATAGCCGAAAATCTCGCATCTCTATCTCACACACTAGCAATTTCTGGTGCTCTGAGACTCGATCGGGCTTTAACCGAGGCGTGTCAGCTTATGTCCAAACACCCCTGGCGGAGTTTAGGAATGAGAATTAAATAACTTGCAATCTTTATTGTTCTTGTGGGATGGGTGTCCCGCCCGTCCAGAAAGGATGGGCGGGAGAGCCCGTCCCACAAACTTGTCTAAATTATTTAATTCACGATCCTTACTCCCTGCTTTCGGCGCGGGTTTTACCTAGTGGTTCGCACGCTTTGGGCTTTAATTTAACCTTTCGAGTTTTCTGTGCAGTAGCGAACAATGATAAAATTGGTAAAAATATCGAGAGCTACTGGTGCCTGTTCGCGCAACGCCCGAATTTGCACGGTCTCTTTCGGATCGACCGACAATTTCTCGATCGACCATCTGGAAATTGTGATTCGATTTGAGATTTGAGATTTTAGATTTTAGATTTACTTGCAGCGCCGTGAATCTGGCAGCTTGAACTCTTAATCTAAAATTTTAGGATAGCCGCGACAAAAGTCGGATGCTTCCGTTTTTGGGCGGATCGAAAACTATAATCTGGAATGTTTTTCCGGGTTATGACAAACTATTTCTCGTCAACGCACAGTTATATAGAAAGGAGAAAAGATGTTATCAATTCTGTTTCAATTGGTTTTACTGGCTTTGGTACTGCTGTCTTTTGTGATGGTGGTTGGCGTGCCTGTTGCTTATGCCTCTCCCCAAAACTGGGACCAGTCTAAATCCCTGCTTTATGTCGGTTCTGGTCTTTGGTTTTTGCTGGTTATTGCAGTCGGTGTATTAAACTTTTTAGTAGTTTAATTTCGCCTAGCACTATCGAAAGAAGAAGGTAAAAGATAGAAAGTTGAAGGCATTAACTAGCGATTCAAAGGCATTCCGCATTCGGTAGAAGCCAGGAACGGTTAGAACCGCGCGACGAGCCTGTATGTTTTTGCACTTGAAATTTAGATAAAATGTTTCTGCTTTCTGACTTTTGCCTTCTCAAAAAAATATAACATTTCAACCCTAAAATCTAAACTAGAAAATTATGACTGTTTTCGAGGGAACTTTTACTCAAACAGAATCTTTGCGGTTTGCGATTGTCATTGGTCGTTTTAACGACATGGTAGTCAACAAACTTTTGGAAGGTTGTCAAGATTGTTTGAAACGCCACGGGGTTGATATAAATCCTCATGGAAATCAGGTTGATTTTTATTGGGTTCCCGGATGTTTTGAGATTCCTTTGGTGGCCCGCAAAGCAGCTCTTTCTGGCCGCTACGATGCGGTAATCTGTCTGGGTGCGGTGATTCGCGGCCAAACTCCGCATTTCGATTTTGTCGCTGGTGAGGTTTCTAAGGGAATTGCTGCTGCGGCTTTTCAAAGTGGAGTACCGGTGATTTTTGGGGTGGTGACGACTGACACTATGCAGCAAGCTTTGGAAAGGGCGGGAATTAAGAGCAATTTGGGCTGGAATTATGCAATGAGTGCTTTGGAAATGGGCACTTTGATGCGTCAAGTTAATGGTTTGGGTGGAAATTCTTACGATCGATTAGCTGCTGGGTCTGCTGTTGAAGTGCTGTCGGGCGATCGGGCTTAATGTATCTCAATATGTCATTCTAACTGGTTCCCAGGAAGAGTCGGGGAACGAAGATCAAATGAGGAGGATGAAACCAATGACTCAAACTTTTCAAGATTTATCAACCCAGCAATTTGCTGACTTATCGATCTTTCCAGGTACAAGTTGGGTTGTGTTAGCTGAGCCTGTGCATCAAGGATCTATTCACCGATTGAAGATGAAGCAAGGTACTGTAATTCCAGTTCATGTTCACCCGGCTGATGAGTACGTATTTGTCGTTTCTGGTCGCCTAAAAACAGGAGATCGAGTCTGTGAAGCAGGGTGTTTTTGGACAACGCCGAAAGGGACAAAGCAAGGAGCGCATGAGGCGTTAACCGATGTCGAGTTAATTACGATTCGACTTGGAGCAATGGGAGAATTTGAATGACATAACTTAAACTAAGTTTGGGATAAGAGGAACTAAATTATCACAAAATGTGTGAAATGACGATCGCACTTTGTAAATGTCAGGATATTTTTTCTAATGAAGTGCGATCGTGGCAGCTAATCCTATTTGGAATATAACTTGCAACTTTTGAAATTCGCTCGTCGCTTGTAGAATACTAGGTAAGCAAATCTATGGATACTGTCACCGCGAAAAGATTCTCGATCGCAGAATATCATCGTTTGGGAGAACTGGGATTTTTCGCTCCCGATGAGCGAGTAGAATTGATTCGCGGAGAACTTATCATCAAGGCTACTCAAAGTACGTTTCACTCTGTTTGTAACAGTCTTTTAGTTGAAGAGTTAATCCTTTTACTGACAAGACGCGCTCATATCCGTGCACAAGAGCCAATTATTTTGTCTGCTACATGATAGCGAACCAGAACCTGATGTGGTTATCGCCCGCAATCGCTCTGACAATTATTTAGCTTCTCACCCGGAACCTGCTGATATCTTGTTGGTAATTGAAGTTTCTGATTCAACTTTAAAGTACGATCAAAAAAACTAAGTTATCTCTCTATGCTGAAGCTGGAATTGCTAATTATTGGATATTTAACTTAGTCGATAATCAACTGGAAATGTACAGCGAACCTTATCAAAAAAGACAATGTGATTTTAATTATCGATCGCAACGAGTCCTTTTGCCTAATGAGACCGTGGTAATTCCGGGGTTTCCCGATTTGTCCCTAGATTTATGCTTGGTGTTTCCAGCCTAAGCTGAATTGACCATATAAGTCAATTTAAAACACTCGTCAATGTTCAGTATAATTTTATACATTTATTGGCGATCGCGATCGCCATTTGACTTACTGAGTATTGCATAATACATTTATTTCCTAAAATACTGAATTATTATCAACTTTTTAACTTAAAATCGCTAACTATCTAATATTTCTCAACAGTTTTATGAGATTTAGATGAATCTGGTTGCACAAATATGAGAAATCCGCTATGTTAAGTTTTGTGCAAGCACTGAGGCCGTCTCAACTCGATCCTAGAATAGCTTTCAGCATAAATGCTGTACAAACAGTATTTAACGTATTCTTAACAAACAGCCCTGAAAATAAATTTTCAGGTCATTTGTTAATGAAATCTTAAATAATCAATTTGTCCAGTTAACACCTAGGAAGCTGACCATAAAAGGGATTGATAATTTTGAGGTTCGCCCGGATACTTACAGTTACTTACCAACACGAAATTGCAACAATTTTATGGGTGACATTCAAGCTACGTTTACAGCGACAGACCGCGCTTTTCACATTGAAGGGTACGAAAAAATTGATTTCAGCTTGCTCTATGTAGATGGTGCTTTCAAGCTTGAAAATCCAGAAATTGCCGACTGTTACCGCCAATTTGGTCGCTGTTTAATGGTTGTAGACCAAACAGTGTACAGTCTGTACGGCCAGCAGATGCAGCATTATTTCAAGTATCACGAGATAGATTTAACAGTCTTTCCAGTGAATATCAAGGAACCGGATAAGACCTTAACAACTTTTGAAAGCATCATAGATGCCTTCGTTGATTTCGGACTCGTGCGGAAAGAACCTGTGTTGGTGGTTGGTGGTGGATTGACTACTGACGTAACAGGTTTTGCTTGCTCCTCCTATCGCCGTCGGACTAACTACATTCGCGTACCAACAACCTTAATTGGGCTGATTGATGCCAGTGTGGCGATCAAGGTAGCCGTGAACCACGGTAAGTTGAAAAACCGCCTGGGTGCTTACCACGCTTCCCAGAAAGTAATTTTAGACTTCTCTTTCTTAAAAACTCTGCCGATCGACCAAATACGCAACGGCATGGCAGAGTTAATTAAGATCGCCGTAGTTGGGAACAAAGAAATCTTCGAGTTGTTAGAAAACTACGGCGAAGCATTGCTCAATAGCCATTTTGGGTATCTAGACGGCACATCCGAACTGCGCGAAGTCGCACATCGCTTAACATACAATGCGATTCAGTCGATGCTGGCCCTAGAAGTACCAAACCTGCACGAGCTAGACTTAGATCGAGTGATTGCTTACGGTCACACTTGGAGTCCGACGCTGGAACTAACACCGGAAATTCCGATGTTCCACGGCCATAGTGTCGCTATCGATATGGCTTTTTCGGCGACTATTTCTCAACAACGTGGCTATATTTCGATCGCCGATCGCGATCGTATCCTAGGATTAATGAGTCGCCTCGGACTAGCAATTGACAGCCCCTATCTCACATCAGAATTGCTCTGGAAAGCCACAACATCCATCGCCCGTACCCGCGATGGCCTTCAACGGGCGGCGGCACCGAAGCCCATTGGTGAATGCTTTTTCATGAACGATTTGACTCGAACTGAGTTGGATGAAACCCTAACGGTGCATCGAGAAATCTGTCAGGGCTACCCGCGTCGTGGCGATGGCGAAGATATGTACGTAGTATTGCAGAAAGTTGCAAGTCGTTCCACAGCCGGGGTATAAAGATGAAACCTGTTACCCCAGTCGGGATTTTAGCGGCTAAACTGGAAAGTCTGGTCGAGGAAGCAAAGAAAATCGATAATCTCGATCGAGCTTTCAAGACAGAATTACAACAAGCCTACGAATTAGCAAATGGTCTCGATCCATACCTGAACCTTTGTACCACAGCGGAATCTCCCGCCTTAGCCACCTTAGTAAAGCGCACCCAATCAGAAGATTGGAGTCAGCGATTCTCCGACGGCGAGACAGTGCGCCACTTGGAACAAGAGATGCTTTCGGGCCATGTGGAAGGCCAAATGCTGAAATTTCTCGTCCATCTCACCAAAGCACAGCGCGTGCTAGAAATCGGGATGTTCACTGGCTACTCAGCCCTAGCAATGGCCGAAGCCCTGCCGGTTGATGGAGAAGTCGTAGCCTGCGAAGTAGATGCTTACGTCGCTGAATTTGCCCAAAAGTGTTTCAACGAATCGACTGCTGGCCACAAAATCTCAGTGAAGGTTGCGCCAGCCTTAGAAACCATGAAACAATTGGCTGCTGCTGGGGAGGTGTTCGATTTAGTGTTTATCGATGCTGACAAAGCTGGATACACAGACTATCTCGATTTACTGCTCACCACAGGGCTGTTGGCTCCCAATGGCTTGATTTGTGCCGATAATACTCTGATGCAGGGACAGCCCTATTTGTCGGGTACTGCTACTGCTAATGGAGTTGCGATCGCCAAATTCAACCAAGCTCTAGTTGATGATCCGCGCCTAGAGCAAGTGTTACTGCCGCTGAGAGATGGATTGACTTTAATTCGGCGCGTTTAGTAGAACAAAACTTAGGCGTCAAAACCAAAAAAACCGGGTTTTTTGCCATATTCGGCGGGCTGTAACGAAGTCCGAGCAAAAAACCCGGTTTTTAACCACCCGTGCGTAATATCAAATCCGCGCTTCATCGGCACGATCCATCTCTCTGTTCTGGAGACTCTGCGCCTGCGTAGCTTCAACTGCGGTTTAATCATTCAAAAACCGCCGCTAATGAGAGTATTTACTTAGTAAAAAATTATGATCGAAACAGTTTCAAAGGCAGCGATGCCATCTGAACAGGAAACAAACGCGACGACTAGGCCCTTCCAGACAGTCAAAACCATAGCAACCTTAATTTTGCTGCTATTGGTACTCCCCCTGAATCTCGCTTTAACTGCGATCGCCCTACTGAGATCCATCATCCTCAAACCGTTTCAGTCTCGAACGATCGCGGACTCTCCCCAAACGATTTTGATCGGCGGCGGCAAGAGAACCAAAGCATTACAGCTAGCTCGATCTTTCCATAAGGCCGGTCATCGGGTAATTTTGTTTGAAACCCACAAATACTGGCTGACAGGTCATCAATACTCTTGGGCGGTCGATCGCTTTTACACAGTACCAAATCCCCAGGCAGAGGAATACGCTGACGAAATCTTAAAAATTGTCCAACAAGAGGGAGTTGATGTTTTCGTTCCCGTCTCTAGTGCAGGCGGCAGTTACTACGATGCCAAAGCCAAAAGCGTACTTTCTCCTCACTGTACGGTAATGCAGCTAGATGTCGAAACTCTGGAACGTTTGGATGATAAATATGAGTTGGCCACCGCCGCCGAAGCGTTGGGGCTGGGAGTTCCGAAGTCCTACCGCATTACTAACCCGCAGCAAGTAATCGATTTTGATTTTAGTAACGCAAAGCGTCCATATATTATCAAAAGTATTCCCTACGATTCTATTCGCAGGTTAGACCTGACGAAGTTACCCTGCGCCACTGAGGCGGAAACGGCCGCTTTTGTCAACTCATTACCAATTTCCGAGAGTAAACCTTGGATTATGCAAGAGTATATTCCAGGGCAAGAATTCTGCACTCACAGTACAATTCGTGATGGTCATATTCAGTTGCATTGTTGTTGCAAATCGTCGTCGTTTCAGTTGAATTACCAGCATATCGATCGCCCGGATATCGAAAATTGGATTCGTCAGTTTGCCAAGAGTCTCAATCTGACAGGACAAGTTTCCTTTGATTTCATGGAGGCGGCGGATGATGGAGAGATTTACGCGATCGAATGCAACCCGCGCACCCATTCAGCTATCACGGTGTTTCACGACCATCCCGATGTGGCAAAAGCTTATTTGGAACCCGACCCTTTACCGCAGATAGTGCAGCCTTTGGCATCTAGTCGCCCGACTTACTGGATTTACCATGAAATTTGGCGATTGGTGACTCATTTGTGGTCGCCCAAGCTAGTTTATGAGCGGTTACAAATAATCGCCCAAGGCAAAGATGCCATCTTCGAGTGGGACGATCCGCTGCCGTTTTTGATGGTGCATCATTGGCACATTCCCTTGTTGTTGTGGGGAGATTTACAGAAGTCGAATGAGTGGATTCGGATTGATTTTAATATTGGCGAACTTGTGGAAATAGGGGGAGAGTGAGTATGTCAGTATTACGGGTTTTGCATTTAGTAGGCTCGGCAGTTAGCGATTTTTACTGTGATTTACCCTGGTTAATGAGCCGCCTCGGACTAGCAATTGATAGCCCTTATCTGACATCCGAACTGCTCTGGAAAGCCTCCTAACGGAATTGCGATCGCCAAATCCAACCAGGCTCTAGTTGACGCTCCGCGCGTAGAGCAAGTGTTACTGCCGCTGAGAGATGGGTTGACCTTAATTAGGCGCGTTTAGAGCGTGTTCTCTTGCCCCGGAGCTCCCCCCTAGCCCCCCTTAATAAGGGGGGACAAGAGCATTCTCAAAGTCAACCCGTACTCCCCTTAATAAGGGAGAAATTGCTCAAAGTCCCCCTTATTAAGGGAGATGCGAGGGGGATCTAATCTGTGGCGATAGTCCGTTGATTTGGTATTAGGAAATTGTTTACTGTTATGCCCAAAAATTATGCTCGAAACCGTTTCAACTACAGCGATGCCATCTGAACAGGAAACAAACGCGGCTTTTAGGCGCTTCCAGACATCAGTCAAAACCATAGCAACCTTTATTTTGCTGCTATTGGTACTGCCCCTGAATCTCGCTTTAACTGCGATCGCCCTACTGAGATCCATCATCCTCAAACCGTTTCAGTCTCGAACGATCGCGGACTC
>NZ_JADEWV010000467.1 GCF_015207455.1 Microcoleus sp. LEGE 07076 | reverse complement strand
CTTCAATCAAGATACCGCTGCTGTCCCGCACCAAGGATGCGTTACAAAAACTGGATTAATTCGGCAAAACAATCGGGGTTATTTTCAAGCCACAATTCCGCAAGCATGATTGAATGTTTGGTTTTCCTAAACTTGAGGCGAACAAATGATAACTTGGCAATATAGCCTTTCTCAGGTAGATGAGATACAGTATAATTATTGCTGTTATTGCACCTCATCTATCTAAAAAAGGCTATACGTTCTGTGAATCCCTTAAAAGTTTGGAAACAAATTGCGCTATTTGTGAGCTTAACTCTATTATCTCTGTTGGGTATCAAAACCACTTTTGCGACGCCCTCCCAAACAACTTTACAGGCTCAAAATTGTCCCTACGGAGGCAAGCCTCGACCCTTTGCTCAAGTCGTTACCGAAACAGATCCCCTGACTATCCGTTCTTCCCCCGACGGTCCGGTTATCGGGCTAGTTCCTAAAGGTTGGCAAGTCGTTACGGGCGATCGAGATGCCACAGGAAAGTGGGTAAAAATTGGCAGTGAATATAGTTCTAGCCCTCAAAATCTCGATGGAGGTGATACTAGAAGAGGAAGAGCGTTTGCAAATGCGCCTGAATTCCGAGTGGGCTGGGTAAATAGAGCTTATCTCAAACCTTTGGGTAATTTTTGTGAAAAACCGCTAAAAATACAGCGAAATAACTTGAGAGGATTGTCTGGGGATAGACAAGTTGTGATTCATGAAGATTGGCTGCAAATAGCAGATAGAATCGCCAGCAAAGATTATCAAAAATAACGCTTAATTTTGATAACCTACGCAAAAACCAGTGTTTTTTACGAGAACTAGGTTTTTTTACCAGATTAATTTTGGATTTATAACTAAGTCCTAATCCTGCAAATTATCTAGGTGGCAACTTATGACAAAATTGATCGAGCGCACCGCCATCAAATTAAAACGAGTTTTACAAGTTGCCGCAAAAGTCCCAGGAAATTACCACCGCTTTTTGCAAGCCGGACTAATTGATTCCCAGTCAGATTTCCCACAACTTGTCCCCTATTGGCAAACAGCTTTTGCTAACTTGCAGCCTATTGACAAACAAACAGTCCGGCAAAATCCCGGATTATTTCTAGCGAATGTTGACGATTTAGTTTACCGAGGAATGACTAGCGGAACTTCAGGTGATTTTTATACCTACTTTGCCGGGAATGAGTGGAATGAAGCGCGTTTGTTGGCACGAAAACGTGCTTTAGCTTGGTGGGTAATTGATGAACAAGTCCCAATTATCAATCTCGCCAGCCGCTTGCAGCCGATTCGAGTTAATGATGTTGCGTTAATTGGAAATATTACACC
>NZ_JADEWV010000202.1 GCF_015207455.1 Microcoleus sp. LEGE 07076 | reverse complement strand
AATTAGCAATCACCATAAAAATTATGGCAAGCTCAATCTTAAATGACGATCCCTTGTGGTTCAAAGACGCGATAATTTACGAAGTACCAATTCGCGCTTTTGCAGACAGCAATGCAGACGGCATCGGCGACTTTCGAGGACTAACAAAAAAACTCGATTACCTGCAAAACTTGGGAGTAACAGCAATTTGGGTACTGCCATTTTTTCCCTCACCGCTCCGAGACGACGGCTACGATACATCTCACTATACCACCGTCAACCCGATTTACGGCACGTTAGAGGACTTTAAAAACCTTTTAGAAGCAGCGCACCAGCGGGGAATTAGAGTCATTATTGAGTTGATTGTCAACCACACCTCCGACCAACACGAGTGGTTTCAGCGAGCGAGGCGCGCTCCGAAAGGCAGTAACGAAAGAGATTTTTATGTGTGGAGCGACACGCTAGAAAAATATCAAGATGCTCGGATTATTTTTCAAGATTTTGAGACTTCTAATTGGTCTTGGGATGCGGTAGCAAAAGCTTACTACTGGCACCGCTTTTATTCCCACCAACCAGATTTAAATTACGACAATCCTGCCGTCCGCCAAGCCATTTTAGAAGTGGTGGATTTCTGGTTGGCATTGGGCGTAGACGGATTGCGAATGGATGCTGTACCTTACCTGTACGAGCGCGAGGGTACTAACTGCGAAAACTTGGCAGAAACTCACGCTTTCCTCAAGCAGTTACGCAAGCACGTAGATGAAAAATTCCCGAACCGGATGCTGCTAGCGGAGGCGAATCAGTGGCCGGAAGATGCGGTTGAATATTATTCGGCTGGGGATGAATGTCACATGAACTTTCATTTTCCGTTGATGCCGCGTCTGTTTATGGCTTTGCACATGGAAGATAGCTTTCCGATTAGCGACATTCTCCAGCAAACTCCACAGATTCCCAATAACTGTCAGTGGGCATTGTTTTTGCGGAATCACGATGAATTGACGCTGGAAATGGTCAGCGATGAAGACCGAGATTATATGTATCGGGTTTACGCTCAAGACACTCAGGCGAGAATTAATTTGGGTATCCGCCGCCGCTTGGCTCCTTTGATGGGAAACAACCGCCGCCAAATTGAGTTGATGAATGCTTTGCTGTTGTCTCTTCCGGGTACGCCGGTGCTTTACTACGGCGATGAAATTGGTATGGGCGACAATATCTATTTGGGCGATCGCAACGGGGTGAGAACTCCGATGCAGTGGAGCAGCGATCGCAATGCCGGTTTCAGTCGCGCTAACCCGCAGCGGCTGTACGCGCCGCCAATTGTTGACCCTGAATATCACTACGAATCTGTTAACGTCGAAGCGCAGCGCGCGAATCCGAGTTCTCTGTGGTGGTGGATGAAACGCTTGATTGCTGTTCGCCAGCGCTTCCAAGCATTCGGCCGGGGAACTTGCGAATTTCTGTACCCAGAAAACCGCAAAGTTTTAGCTTTTGTCCGCACCTATCAAGACGAACACATCCTCGTAGTGACTAATTTATCGCGCTTCGTCCAGACGGCAGAATTAGACCTTTCGCCGTTTAAAGGTGCTGTTCCGGTGGAGATTTTCGGTCGGACTGAGTTTCCGCCAGTTGGCGACTCGGATTATTTTTTGAGCTTGAGTCCTCACACATTTTACTGGTTTACTCTTACTGTTAAGCAAGAGGAATTTTCACTGCACGGTTTGAAAACAGATTTGCCGAGTTTGGCGGTCGTCGGCACTTGGGAAACTGCTTTTTCTCCAACAAGTCAGCTCAGCAATATGTTGGTGTCTCTTTTGCCGAATTACTTGCAATCCAATCGCTGGTTTAACGGTGCAGACAGGATAATTCAATCATTAGAAATCAGTGAAATTGTACCTGTTGAATCGAAAAATAGTGCGGGTGAAAAATCTACAGTTTACATTTTGTTGCTGCATTTGAATTATACTGAAGGTATGGCGGAAACTTACGTTTTGCCTTTAGGCTGGGAACAGATCAAAGGCGAGCCGGACGATCGTCCGTCGATCGCGCGCCTGCAATTCCCAGAAACCAAGGAAGTCGGAGTGCTATTTGATGCTGCTGGGGACAAAGGTTTTCTGAGCGAGCTGCTGGGGACGATCGCCACGAATGCCAGTTACAAAGGTTCAGCGGGCGAACTGGTAGGAATTTCCGACAATTTATTTAGCTCAGAACAAGATTTATCGCAGCTAGAACCGTATTTGTTCAAAAAAGAACAAAGCAATACATCCGCAGGTTACGGCGATAGCTTCGTTCTCAAAATCTTGCGAAAATTCGAGGAAGGAATCAACCCCGAATTAGAAATCGGACGCTTTTTAACCGATCGCCACTCCATCCAAAACTACGCTCCAATTGTCGGAGAATTGGAATATCGCACAGCCGAAAACAAAGCAATTACAGTCGGAATCCTGCAAAAACTAATCCCCGACAGCAGGGACGCTTGGTCTTATACATTAGACACGCTGCGAGACTATTTCGAGCAAGTAATGACAGTAGAAGCAAAGTATTCCGGCGATATTTTATCTACTTCCCCCCAAGATTATTTACCCAGCGCTTTGACCGCACAAATGCGACAGTCAAACTCGCTACTCGCCGATTTATCCCTAGAAGTACCCGCACTAGCTCGCGAACTCATCGGCTCTTACCTAGCATCAGCAGAACTTTTAGGTCAGCGGACAGCCGAACTCCACCTCGCTTTAGGTTCTGACACAGAAAATCCCGCTTTTGCGCCAGAAAATTTCACCTCCTTTTACCAGCGTTCCATCTATCAATACATGAGAAATCTGGCAGGAAGAACTTTGCTGTTGCTGAAAAAGCGGCTGTCTAAACTGCCGCCAGAAACGCAAAAGTTGGGACAAACTCTTCTCAACCGCGAAGACTTCCTGATGGAACGTTTCAAGTCTATTTTGAACTTGAGAATCACCGCCGACAGAATTCGCTGTCACGGAGACTTTCATTTCGGACAAGTTCTGTATACAGGGAAAGACTTCGTAATTATTGATTTTGGAGGAGAACGGGATCGACCCTTAAGCGAGCGGCGGATGAAAAGGTCGCCTTTGCGAGATGTTGCGGGAATGCTGCAATCTTTCAATTACGCGGTTACTATGGCGCTGCGGAACGAAGTAGACAGCGGTATGATCCGCCCTGAAAACTTATCGGAAATGCAGGAGTGGGCGAATGTTTGGCACCGCTGGGTTAGCTTGACTTTTCTCAAGAGTTATTTGTCAACAGCAGCGGATGCAAGTTTCTTGCCAAAATCTGTACCGGAATTGGAAGTTTTGCTGAATGCTTATATCTTAGAAAAAGCGGTTTCTGAGTTGTCATACGAGCTCCAGTACCGTTTGGATTGGGCAGAAATTCCGCTCCAGCGAATTCTACAATTGCTGCATATCGAGCGTCAGTCATAGCTGATTTTTAAGTGTTAATTAAAGGTGCGCGCTGCGCGCACCTTTAATTAACTCAATCTGCTTTGATAACGATTTTATCGGCGAATAGGATTCGCGACTATACAAACAAAGTCCGCGCAACGCGAGACTCAAGAATAAAGATTTTTGCATTACTTAAAATAGAGAGCTGCTTGATACAAAACTTGTTCTTGATGGGTTAACAAAGTGCAGTCAGAAAGCGGGTAAGCCACGCAAGTAACGGCATAGCCAGCTTGCAATTCTGAGGGCTTCAAAAACTTTTGTTCGCTTTGGTCGATTTCACCGCTAAGCAGTTTGACAACGCAAGCAGAACACTCTCCTTGCTTGCATCCATTGGGCAAGCGGATGCCGGCATCTTCTGCCATATCTAAGATATACTGGTCGTCTGGTACGGCGATCGTGCGATCGAGCGCCAGATCCTGATTCACCAGCCGAACTTGATAAACTGCCATTTCCACCTCTGATATTATTTCCGAGTATTAGTGCGGTTGAAACCGATTTTTGTCAAATATAATCGAGACTCGGCGGTTGAAACCGCCTCTTGTCAAACGAAGTCCGCCTGCGCGGACTGAAGAATAATTGATATTAGCGGAATTATCGGCTGCTAGACAAGTGCTTGTTGATAATCGAGATTTTCATCTAGATAAATAGCCCGAATATCCTCCGGCAAATTTGATTCTAGAGTTTGATATCCTTTTTGGAGCAAAGCTTTCACCTGAGCGGGAGAAATAGCTTCACCTTCTGCTTGCAAATAAGCTGCAATTCGAGTTTCGCTCCAGCGGAAAGTCTGAGCCATCAACACAACTAAACGCGGCAGAGGCGCTAACAATTCTAAGGCTTGTTTGACGTAACACCAGAGGGGAGGCGGAGCCGATTGCAAAGAGTAGTGAATCGTTTCAACCGGGGGCAATTCGGCTTGATTGATGCAGATAGCGGTGACATTGATCAGCCAGTTTTGGAGACTGAGATTGCCGCCATCAGACTCTGGGATTTCGCTACGCAAATCGAGGCCTCGGAGCTCGTGATAGATGTGCAGCCAAGTGTGAGCAAACAGGTAATCGCCTTGTACGGGCGATCGCACGGAATGGCGAATCAGCGAGTGGACAATTTGAGCGTAGCGGCAAAAAATCGCCGTAAAGAACTTACCTTGATCCGGATGGTTTTGAAACAAAGTCAATAATTCGCGATCGCTGTGATGGAACAGGGATTTAACCACAGGATGGTTGAGTTCGGAAAAAACAGGTGTTTGCACAATTGTTCTGGAAAGGTTTTGGGAATATATGCTGGTGCAGCCTGATTCTACACGATTTGTCGATCGACATTCCAGAGTTGAGGGTAATTTTTTAGCGGTACGATGCCCGCAGAGCCGTATTCCTGGGATTTTGCCGATGTTTCAAGATAGTATATAATGTGAATCCGCGCGATCGAGCTTTTCACAGAGCAGAAAAGTTATGAAAAACTCAGGCTATATTACTCCCAATCAACAACAACCCGTACCAGAAAAACCTGTAGCGGTTGATGACGGTCAATTAAGAGCGATCGCCTACAGTATGGATGCTCTAATTCCCGGTTTTTATGCTTGGTTTGGCCCGCTTAAAATCCGTATTGGTGGCAGTGAAGCAGAAGAAACATATCCGGGAACAATTCACAGTTTAGCTGGCATAGGGCTAGTATTGTCAGACTATCGAATCTATACCACTTACCCTGGGAGTTATGACCCTTGACAAGCACACAATTCAAGGTGTTTCGCCAATTCTCTCTAAAACTTTGCCTGTAGCTGACTTTGAACAACTGATGTTCAATGCAGGTTACACTCGTATTGGCTCAGATCCAGCAAAAGGCAGTAGAATTAAATTTTGGTGGAGTCATCCAACTTTTCCTAGAGTCGAGTCTATCTACAGTTCTGACTTAAAAACTGCCATAACTGCTTACCATGTTTAGTGATTCGCAGCGTGCACAGTGCAGACCTTGGTATATGATTGAATTAGGAACAATTAAATGTTTGCACAATTGTTCTCTAACGGTTTTTAAAATAAATTGTATTTCAGCCATATTTTACAATACGATATACATTTCATGCAACTGCTTAAAACTTGTTGATATTTACGTTATATTAATTATATAATAGAGTTGTAGGTAATCCTGCATCAATCTAAATTGATACATATAAACTATATGTATCCAGCGCACATCAAAAAATAATTTATTGTTTCAAGGGTAAGATTCTTTTATGTCTAGCATTAATACTGGTATCGAATGGTGCGATCGCACATGGAATCCCACAACAGGCTGCGATAAAGTCAGTCCCGGCTGCACTCATTGTTACGCAGAAGCATTAACAAAGCGTTTCCATACTAATTTCCCTAATGGGTTTACTTTTCAAGAACACCCCAAGCGTTTGAACGAACCTAGAGGTTGGCGAAAGCCCAGTCGAATCTTTGTTAATTCAATGAGCGATTTGTTCCATGAAGATATTTCTATTGATTTTTTGAAACAAGTATTTGATGTAATGCGCGAAACTCCTCATCATATTTATCAAATCCTTACCAAGCGAGATAAACGTTTAGAAGAGTTAGCTTCTCAGCTTGAATGGTCTGATAATATTTGGATGGGCGTATCTGTCGAAAATCAAAGTTATGTTCATCGTGTGGATTCTTTGCGAAAAGTCAATGCAAAAGTACGTTTTTTATCCTGCGAACCGCTTTTAGGGCCATTACAGCTTGATTTAACTGGAATTCACTGGGTAATAGTTGGGGGAGAGTCGGGCCAAAAACACCGTCCGATGCAGGTAGAATGGGCACAAAGTATTCGGGATCAGTGTCAGGAGGCTGGAGTCGCGTTTTTTTTCAAGCAGTGGGGAGGTAGAACACCTAAAGCTGCTGGGAGACTTCTCGATGATAAAATTTGGGATGAGATGCCAAAAGCATGGAATAAACATCAAAAGCAATTCAATGGCTACACTTTCAGCGTGAGTCGAAACTCCAATAAGGTAGTAAAACCTACTTTGGTGGGAATGTAACTTTCACCGGATCTCCAAATGTAATTTCTCCTTGGTGCTTCCTTCGTTTACTAGCAGGTGGATCTGCGATAATTTTACCTTGTTGTTCTAGTTTCTTAAGAGCGTCCTTGTAATTTTTACTAATGTAGCGCTTGCCAACATGATGCTGATTGTAAATTTGTTCCATCGTAATCGTCTGACCAGCAAATTCATTCAACAGCATATTTTCCAAATCGTCAAGTGGTCGTGATAGCTCGAAAAGTAAAGGTTGATATTGTGTGGCTGAATTATACTCAAACAACGGTACGCCTTGCTCTGTACTAGAGCTTTCTTTTGCCATAATTTCTTTCATAATTGAGTAGCCCCGCACATTCTTAGACACAAAAATTAGATGGTGGCTAGTTCTAATTCCTGTATCAGTTTTAAAGCAAAAAGGAAGAACGTAGTTACCACCTATTTCTTTTAGAGCCTGAGAGATAGCCTCCACAATAACTAACTCTCGCTCATAAGGTTGTTGCAATTTTCTTAGTTGTTCTCTAAGTGCATCAGCTCGCTGTTGACCAAATAGAGAGTTCATATGTTTATCTACAGCAACGTTGGGCAAGCCCATATTTATCCTATTGTAGTTAAAGAAAAATATGCAATCGCAACCCCAATCTTTAATAACCGCTCCAATTAGCTCAAGAGACAAGCCTTTATAACCCCAAGGGTCGATAAAGAATAGTGTAGGAACATAATTAATTTTTTTAATTGCTTCGACAATTTCTTCTCCAACCTCCTGGTTCACAACTATTGGTGTATGCTTTAATGTTCCTATATTTGGAATTGATTTTATAGCCTGATCGAGAGACTGAGTATTATCTGAGTCCTTATCATTAAATAAGGTTACTAGCATTTGTGGCATATCTTTATCTGCAATAGCACGTTCCAAGACAAGTAGTGGAGTAGACTTAGAACCATTTTGATAGCGACCAGGCCCAGAGAACAAATCAATATAGGCAATTTTATTACTCATTTTCTTGGCTGTGGGTATAATTACCTTTGCCCAGGCCCAAAAGTATTTAGCAACTATTGCTGATTTCACTAAAGAATTATCTCTGGATTCATCAAAAAAAGAATTATCAGCCATGACTATTACCTCTGGACTCTAGTTCATTTTACTGTCGCTACAATAGTACCATAACCTCCACCCCCAGGTGTTTCAATTACAAAAACATCCCCAGCCTGCATTTCGACACTCGCGGTACTCCCCAATTCCTCCACATTTCCATCAAATCTTTCAACATAATTGAGCCCAACTTTCCCGGCTTCACCTCCTTGCAAACCGCAGGGAGAAATCACCCGCCGCCCGGAGAGAATTCCCGCCGTCATCGCTTCCAGAAACCGCACTCGCCGCACCACTCCATTACCGCCGCGATGATTTCCATTTCCCCCGCTATTCCCCCGGATGGCAAAACTTTCTAACAACACCGGAAACCGCCATTCCAACACTTCAGGATCGGTTAAACGGGAATTAGTCATGTGAGTTTGTACCGCATCAGTGCCGTCGAAATTTGCACCAGCACCGGAACCGCCGCAAATTGTTTCATAATATTGATAGCGTCGATCGCCAAATGTGAAATTATTCATGGTGCCCTGAGAAGCTGCGATCGCACCCAGCGCACAATACAAAGCATCCGTAATATTCTGCGATGTCTCCACATTTCCCGCCACCACCGCCGCCGGATAGCGCGGATTCAGCATACAGCCAGCGGGATTGATGATTTCGAGAGGCTTCAAACAACCAGCATTCAGAGGGATATCGTCATCTACCAAAGTGCGGAAAACATACAACACAGCCGCTTTACACACCGCAGCCGGAGCATTAAAATTGTTGAATTGTTGGGAAGAAGTGCCAGTAAAATCGATTTTCGCACTGCGCGCCGACTTATTAATTGTAATAGCTACCTTAATTTCTCCGCCGCTATCCATCGGATAAGTAAATTCGCCATCACTCAAAACCTCAATTACTCGGCGCACAGATTCTTCAGCATTATCTTGGACAAAACCCATATAAGCTTGTACTGTGTCCAAGCCGTAATGTTTTACCATCTTGAGAAGTTCTGCTAAACCGCGATTATTGGCGGCAATTTGCGCGTGCAAATCTGCGATATTTTGTGTGACATTGCGAACCGGAAAATCCCCAGATGTGAGAATTTCTAGTAATTCTGTTTCTCGAAATTTGCCTTCGCACACTAACTGGAAATTGTCAAATAATACGCCTTCTTCAGTTACAATTTTACTGTTGGGAGGCATGGAACCGGGAGTGATCCCGCCGATGTCGGCGTGGTGTCCCCGCGACGCCACATAAAATAAAGGAAGCGAGGAACACTTATCAAATACTGGAGTAATTACGGTGATATCTGGTAAGTGCGTGCCGCCATTGTAGGGATTGTTAGAAACATAAACATCGCCAGGCTTAATTTGATGAGCTTGTGCTAAGATTAAAGCTGCAACACTTTCGCTCATCGAACCGAGATGCACGGGAATGTGCGGTGCGTTGGCAACTAATTGTCCGTTTTTGTCGAAGATGGCGCAGGAAAAGTCGAGGCGTTCTTTGATGTTGACGGATGAACTTGTATTTTGTAAAGTCACGCCCATTTGTTCGGCGATCGCCCGAAATAGGTTATTAAAAATTTCTAACAAAACAGGATCTGATTTAACCACAAATGAATGGGTGTTAACTGCATTCATCGGCGCGGATATGCGGTTCAAAATTAAGTCATCGTTTTCGGTAATTTCGCCTTCCCAACCTGGTTCTATAATATTAGTTCCAGTTGCTTCGACAATCATCGCCGGGCCCGTAATGCAGTCGCCCGATCGCAAATTTTCTCTCAGGTAAACAGGCGTTTCCCGCCACCCGCCAGCCACATAGGTTTGCACCGTGGAAATTGCTGGCACGGGCAAGATGCCCGTGCCACAATCAGAGGAGTTTTTTGACTTATCTGGCACATCCATTATTTCTACAGTTTCCACCGAAACGGCTTCCACAATTAGCGGTTTTTCTGGCATGATAAAACTGTATCGCTGTCGGTGCAATGTTTCAAACTCAGCCTGCATATCCTCAATATTTCCAGCAAGATTGACCATCAAAACGGAATCACTGCCCAGATACTTAAGATGCAGCTTCCTAATAATTAAAACCTCTTTCTCTCCCTCTGTGTCCTCTGCGCCTCTGCGGTTCAATTCCCTCTTTCCCTCCGCCTCC
Source organism: Microcoleus sp. LEGE 07076 (assembly GCF_015207455.1). Taxonomy (GTDB): domain Bacteria; phylum Cyanobacteriota; class Cyanobacteriia; order Cyanobacteriales; family Microcoleaceae; genus Microcoleus. Next base: position 652 of record NZ_JADEWV010000202.1, on the reverse strand, counting down.
AAATGCGCTAAAACATCATGCAAATCCGCAATTAATTCAGCACTTAATAATTGCTCGATCGCCCTTTCGCGCAAGGCCCGCACATCAGCCAAACCCATACCGTAAGCGGACAATACCCCCGCATAAGGGTGAACGAACACCCGTTTCATGCCCAAACTATCGGCGATCGCACAAGCGTGTTGGCCGCCCGCACCGCCGAAACAGCACAATGTATATTCCGAAACATCGTAACCGCGCTGAAGCGAGATTTTTTTGACAGCATTAGCCATCTTTTCCACGGCGATCGCCAAAAAACCCTCCGCCACCTGTTCAGGTGTCCTCTCGCCCCCAATTTCCCCCGCTAATTGGACAAATTTTTGCGTGACTATCTCAGGGTCGATCGGCAAATCTCCATCCAATCCAAACACTTTCGGGAAAAAATCCGGTTGAATTTTCCCCAACATCACATTGCAATCAGTCACCGTCAAAGGGCCGCCTTTGCGATAGCAAGCCGGGCCGGGATTAGCGCCCGCAGACTCCGGCCCGACGCGGTAGCGAGCCCCGTCAAAAAACACGATCGAACCGCCACCGGCTGCTACAGTGTGAATTGCCATCACGGGCGATCGCAATCTCACCCCAGCAATTTCTGTCTCGAATTCGCGTTCGTATTCGC
>NZ_JADEWV010000017.1 GCF_015207455.1 Microcoleus sp. LEGE 07076 | reverse complement strand
TCCCCAAACACCGCCAACAGTTGCGCCCCAACCCCCGTCAGCAGTTCCCCAGCCGCTGCCGAATACAATAATTCAGGTGCAGAAAATTCAAGTAGTTGGCAGCACAATTTTAAGCGCTGACGAAATCAATGCCTTAATCAAGCCGTTAGAAGGCCGTTCTGTCACCCTAGAACAGCTCCAACAAATCGCCGATAAAATTACCGAAATTTACCTCAATCGAGGCTACATCACTACCAGAGCAGTCTTGCCGCCCCAAACTATCAGCGCAGGGGTAGTGCAAATTCAAGTGATCGAAGGCAAGCTGGCTCTAATTAAGGTAGAAGGAAATAAAAGAGTGCATCAAAGTTACATCCGCAGCCGGATTCGACTCGGTGCCGGAAGGCCTTTAAGCACATCTTCATTAGAAGACCAACTGCGGCTGCTGCGGGTAGATCCTTTATTTGACAATGTAGAAGCCAGCCTGCGGGCGGGAGATAATGAAGCCGAGAGCATTCTGATCGTCAGAGTCACGGAAGCTAATCCGTTTCAATCTAGTTTCAGCTTTGACAATTACTCGCCTCCGAGTGTCGGTTCCGAAAGATTGGGGGTTAGTTTGCGGCACCGCAATGTAACAGGAAATGGCGACGAACTTGCGGCGGCTTATTACCGATCGCTGGGCGATTCTGACTTGTTTGATTTTAGCTATCGCATCCCGCTAAATGCGATGAACGGCACTTTGCAACTGAGGGCGGCACCAAACCGCAACAGTATTGTACAAGCACCTTTTGATGCTTTTGACATTTCCGGAAAATCGCATTTGTTTGAAGTTAGTTACCGCCAGCCGCTGCGGAGAACGCCGATCGAAGAATTTGCCTTATCTGCCGGTATTACTTATCAGAAAGGCAGAACTTTTGTCGCCGGTGTACCGACTCCATTTGGCTCGGGCCCTGACTCCAATGGTGTCACGACTACCACTGCGATTAAGCTCGGACAGGACTACATTCGGCGCGACCCCCAGGGTGCTTGGGCTTTGCGATCGCAATTTACGATCGGCACTAGCTTGTTTGATGCTACTCAAAACGAAGGTGCTGTCCCTGACGGACAATTTTTGAGTTGGCTGGGTCAAGTGCAGCGAGTACAGCGATTAAATGATAAACATTTATTAATTTTGCAGTCAGACTTACAACTTTCTGCTAATAGTTTGTTACCTTCGCAGCAATTTGTAATTGGCGGCGGGCAATCTTTGCGCGGCTACCGCCAAAATGTGCGTTCTGGCGATAACGGCTTTCGACTGTCGATCGAGGATCGGATTACTTTGCAGCGGGATGCTTCGGGAAGTCCCAAACTTCAATTAGCTCCTTTTTTAGATGCGGGTACGGTGTGGAATACTGCCAACAATCCTAATAAGTTAACCAATCAGAGATTCTTGGCAGGTGTAGGTTTGGGGGTAATCTGGGAACCGATACGGCGGGTGAGCCTGCGCCTAGATTACGCTTTTCCTTTGATGAGCATTAGCGATAAAGGCGACAACCTCCAAGATAAGGGCATTTACTTCAACATCATTTATACACCTTAGTCTGATATCAATTCCGGTTGCACTCAAGGAGATAACTGTTGACTGTTGGCTGTTGACTGTTTAGAGATTTGAACTATACCGATGCAACCGGAAACGATATGACATCTTGCACGATTATCTAGAACGGGCTATAAGATCCCGTTCCACAAAAAGTGAATTTTGTTGTGGGGCGGGATCTTATAGCCGGCCCTGAAAGCCGGATTGAGAATGGTGCTTGCACGGTGAGGTTATCCTTCAATTTCAATCGCCGACTTCTCCGACAACCTCCGCAGCAGCCTGAGTTTCGAGCCAGAGTTTGAGCAGCAATCGCTCCGCCCGATCGCTCAATACAGTAGCAAACACGCCATCAGCGCCCTCAGATAGGTCAGAAATCCACGTACCGCGCAGAGTCACTTCCACAAAATCAGCATCAGCAACACAAAGGGCGATCGCATCGGTATCATCTCGGCGGGCCTCAGATTCCAGCAGAGACAGCGCCGGCAAATTTGCCGGCAGCAAAAATGCCGCAGTGCTCGGTTCCACGCTGATGCCTTGACCCACTCGCATAGCCAGCACAACTCGCAGCGCCACTAACTGTTCGGGAGATTGAGCCAAACGCTCCAAGTTAAAGCCCGTTTCAGTGTAAGTCAACTTCAGCATATTGACAGCCCTAAATTTGAAATTGAAAGTTGGTCAGTAGTCAGTAGTCATCAGTCATTAGTCATTAGTTGTTAGTTGTTAGTCATTGGTTCGCGCATTACGCATGGGCAGTGATAAACCGGGTTTATACGAATGTAAGGATTCACGATCAATGTACTAAGAAACATCGTTTCTGGGGTCGCAAATACGATCGCGAAATACAGTTGTTTTTGATTGACTAATGACCAATGACCAATGACCAATGACTAATGACTAATGACAAATTTCCTATTCCCCAATTTGGTATTCGTGCCAAAACATTTCGGAAAAAGCCACAGTGGGGTGCATAGGAGACTTCGGCTTAGTTCGCAGAGGCATTTGAGCTTCTGTTGGAGTTCGATCGCCCTTACGAGAGTTGCACCGTTCGCAAGCCGTCACCACGTTGTCCCAAGTATGCGTCCCGCCCTTCGATCGAGGCATCACGTGATCCAGCGTCAAATGGCGATTGCTGCTGCAGTATTGGCAAGAATGAGCATCGCGGCGCAGAACTTCCCGGCGATTGACCGGCGGCACTTTCCAAAGGCGTTCGCTGTTGGCAAAAGTCAAGCGGATGTGTTCGGGTACGTGGATGCTGCTGCTGGGCGATCGCACTAGCCAGCCATTGCCGATGCTATAATCTAGAGCTTGGGCCTTGCCTGTTACCAAAAGTACGATCGCCCGTTTGATGTTGACACGGCTCATAGGTAGGTAATTCTGAGAAAACACCACCACAGATTGCCTCAATACATCAGTTACTACGCTCACGGCTGGCTCCTCCTAATTTGGATTAAAAAATTGAAGAATTGAATAATTTTAGATTTGGGACTTTCGTTGTTTCCCCAGCATCGTTCGATTGAAGAATTTTAGATTTTAGATTGGTTTTTTTTGCTAGCATTGTGAGATTGAAGAATTTTAGATTTTAGATTGGGTTTTTTGTCACTTCCCCAAGCCTTTCCAAATTGCTCAAATATCCAATCAAATGCCCCCGCTTCTGTTACCAGAGAAGCGGGGGCAAAAAAAACTGCGTTCGTGCAAATTTTCATCCTCTGTCGGTACAGTTCTCTAGCTGTACCTCCCGCTTCGAGTATCTTTCTGTGGCTGTGCCACTGACAGATACTCCCTGTCTACCTCGCTGTAATTAATTTCTGCATTCTGTCCCAATCCACTATAACTGGGTTTATTTAGGCTCCGGCCTGCCCGCGAGGTTGCTGTGACGCGAGCCTCACCCGTCCAAAAAACGTGCCGCGACGAGTCAGGGCGACCTCTGGGGCGATCGCACTTCGGTTGATAGGTGGAGTAGGTGGGGAGAAATTTCACAGCAGGCAGAAGGTGGTTAAGAGGCTTTCAATCTAGCTGTAAACATACTACACTGATATTACAGATATGTCCACCCGTCACGGAGAAAAATTATGCATACCCTACCTAGAACCTCAACCACCGAAATGGAAGTCACCAGCATTCGACTAGAAAGAGAGCTTAAAGAGAGACTCAAAGAGCTCGCGGGCAATCAAGGCTATCAAGCTTTGATTCGAGATTTGCTCTGGAATTACGTCCAGCAGAAGTCTGGAGAGTATCGCCAGATGTTTGGTCGATCGGATATTCGAGCTAGCATTAATGCCACAGCACAGCAGGAGGAACGGTGCGCGCTTACAGGAGAGTTGATTCGAGTTAATGAGCCCATGTTATTAGGCCTGACGGTGCACGGAGAAATGGTGCCGCTGAGTATGGGGAGTATGGCTGGATAAACCAGTTTATCGAGAATTTTACAACCTGCCTGGGGTGAAGGCCCCAGGCGCTGAAGATCAAATCCCAAAGCATTTGGGGAATATCTATTTAACGAACCGCGAAGACGCGAACTGCGCGAAGGAAGATAAGAGAAGGAAGACGCGCAGCTAATGAATGCTAAAATTTCCATCGGGTGTGCCGCAAGATGAATGGTAAATTTGATGGAAAAGATTAAGGTAATGTTGCAAAATCGCTACTTGACTGCTGTAAGTTCGATCGCTCTTCTCACAATTATCGCCGGATGCGCCACTACCGAATCACCTCAACTTGCAACTCCCTCTCCTGTAGCCGAATCTTCACCGCCCCCGATTCAACCAAGTCAGCCCTTAACAGTTTCTGTCAACAATCCCGAAACCGCCACCAATACCAAAATCCAGCAATATCTCAACGAGTTGACAGCCCGAGGTTCTGCCAAAGAAGATCAAGGAATTTGGATGCAATCCGGCAATACTTTGCTAGCCAATCATCAAGGTACAGTTCCTCTGTCAGCCGCTTCCATTACCAAAGTAGCAACATCTCTGGTAGCCCTCCAACAATTCGGGCCGGAACATCAATTTATCACTGTAATTAGTACCAACGGGACGATCGAAGACGGCGTATTAAAAGGCGATTTAATTATTCAGGGTAGCGAAGATCCTTTGTTTGTTTGGGAAGAGGCGATCGCCCTCGGTAACACCTTAAATCAAAAAGGCATCAAGCGCATCACTGGCAGTTTGATAATTGTCGATAAATTTTACATGAATTTTGAACTTGACCCCCTCAAATCAGGAGAATTGCTCAAACAAGCATTGAACAGTCAAATCTGGCCCAGCGAAGCCGCCGCCCAGTATCAAACACTGCCACCCAACACGCCGAAACCTCAAATAACAATTGACGGTGCTGTCAAACTTCTCCCAGCACCTCCCACCAGCGCGCCTTTAGTCAAACATTATTCTTTACCCCTCACCGAACTGATCAAAAAAATGAATCAGTACAGCAATAATCTCATGGCAGATATGCTCGCTGATAGTGTCGGTGGCGCGAAAACAGTCGCACAAAAAGCAGCAGCCGCAACAGGGGTTCCTCCCGCAGAAATTCAACTTGTCAACGGTTCGGGATTGAGCGAAGACAACCGCATTTCTCCCAGGGCTGCTTGCGCCTTGTTTATAGCTTTAGAACGCTATCTTCAACCTTACAGCATGACAGTTGCTGATGTCCTAACTGTAGTTGGAAAAGATCAAGGAATACTCTCAGAACGGGCGCTGCCCAAATTAGCAGTAGTCAAATCTGGCACGTTGGATAATGTTAGCGCTTTGGGCGGAGCGCTGCCAACTCAAAAACAAGAAACTGTGTGGTTTGTGATTATGAATCGCGGCGCTAATGTCGAGACATTTCGCACTCAGCAAGAGGTTTTGCTGAAAAGCTTTTTGAATGAGTGGGGCAGTGTTCAAGCCTCACCGCCGGAATTAACGCCGAATCCTGCTAGAAATAGTAAGGTATCTCGCAACGAAATTGTTCAATAGCTTTGAGGCTTACGCATGGGGGCTGCTGAAGTTTTTTTAATACTTCATTTGTGCCCGCAAATTTGTCCAAAAACTGGGTTTGTTTAGTCCTAATGATTCACAGCAAAAAAACTTCAGCGGCAAAAGCTGCTAAAATAAACGAATGAAAAAGCCACAGCCACCAGATATCTGCAAAAAACCTTCATCGAGCAGTTGAGCCAAACTGAAAAAGTGGAAATGTTACTGGGTTAGGAAAAAAATATTGCAAAATTACAGAAAAAACTAGCTGACGAAAGATATAGTCACCTAGGACTCCTAGGCAAATGATTTTAAAAGCAGAACTGCCGACGAGGCACTTTTGAATACACATAACGACCAAAAAGTGAGATTTTTCTAGTTAATCTAGGTGGATTATGAAGGAGTTATTCTGTATAATTTTCATAGTGAGTGGAAACTCTTGCTGACGCCACAACACGAGCGTCGAAAGTAAATTTTACCTCGATTTGAGTATAACTTTCAACCTTTAGTCCCGGCAAGTATAATAAATATTTTTTATAAAAGTTCATTACATTAGTTGTATTGAGCGCTCTATTATATACCATAAAGTCAGGAGAGCCGTTTTGGTTTGTGGGGATATTGCTTTGAGTGTGCGATCGTGTAGCTAAATACCGACAGATCAGCAGTGGCGATCGGCTATTTAACTTTCATTCGGCCTTGGTTTGAGCCGGCTCAATACGCGCCGATGCTTTGCTGGGCGCTAGATGGCTCCGAATCGAGTTTTCAGAGTTCAAAACTCTCAATCCTGCAATAGTAGTCTGCTTTTTTCTTGCACGAACCGCTAACAAGTGATATTATTATGAGTCTGTCGGCAATTAAAACTTCAGCCAATAATTAAAAATTGCATCCGTAATAAAAAATTTCACAAAAGTTAGATGGCTAAAAAAGTCATGCTAGAACCTCCACATCTGGGGCTGACCCCCCAAGTCCGACTGCTATCGGTAGCGTTTTGATACTTGTCTATGCCTGAGTCGGAAAACTCAGTAGAAATTTTCACATAGTAATTTTTAGCCGGAAGGATTAACATATAAGGGTGACAGAACATTATCATCCCCTAAACTCATTAAAAGGCGGCCATTGGTTCAAACTGATCTGTGGGGCGAGCTTTCAACACTTGCCTGCTGTTCGGAATCTCACCTTGGCTTATACCTTAGCAGGCGCTGACTGTATTGATGTCGCGGCAGATCCCGCCGCCGTCGCAGCAGCGAAAGAAGCCCTACAAGTTGCCGACGAATTACAGGCAAGAACTCAAAACCGCAGGTTTGGCGGGAAAGGGTTGCCCTGGCTGATGGTGAGTTTAAACGATGGGGAAGACCCGCATTTTCGCAAGGCCGAATTCAACCCAGCCGATTGTCCGCCGGACTGCTGGCGGCCGTGCGAAAAAATATGCCCAGCCTCGGCAATAGTTTTTCAGAGCGCTGGTGAGGGTTTTTCTGGGGTGATAGATCGGCAATGCTACGGCTGCGGTCGCTGTCTGCCAGTTTGTCCGAGCCAATTAATCTACACTCGTTCTTACGTGTCTGCTCCCGCCGCGATCGCACCTTTAATCTTGCAATCGGGTGCGGATGCCCTAGAAATTCACACGCAAGTAGGCAGAGAGGCAGATTTTGCGCGACTTTGGTCGAGCATAGTTCCTTGGGTCGATCGACTCAAGTTAATAGCAATTAGTTGCCCCGATGGAGACGGTTTGATTGACTATTTGCGGACACTTTATCAAATAATTTCCCCCCTTCCTTGTCCCCTAATTTGGCAAACCGACGGTAGGCCGATGAGCGGAGATATCGGAACAGGAACTACTAGAGCGGCTGTCAAACTCGGTCAAAAAGTTTTGGCTGCCCAGTTGCCGGGATTCGTGCAACTGGCAGGAGGCACTAACGATCGCACTGTCAGCAAGCTCAGAGCCGGCGGACTGATGAGGGAGTATGGGAAAAATTTGTCAATTCCCGATCGCCCGCACATTGCAGGTATAGCTTACGGCAGCTATGCCAGGGTTTTGCTGTGGCCTATTTTAGAACAATTAGACACAATGCAGAGCGATCGAGCATTGGCAATTCCAGCAGCCAAGCCAGCAGCCGGAGTTCAAACACCTCGGTTGAATCAGCTCGAAGCCGTCCCAGAACTTCTCTGGGAGGCCGTGAGTTTAGCTCGTTCTCTAGTTTCCCAGCTCAAAGAATTTTAGTCAGTTGTTAGTTGTTAGTTGTTAGTTGTTAGTTGTTAGTTGTTAGTTGTTAGTTGTTAGTTGTTAGTTGTTAGTCAGTGGTGATCGGTCATTAGTTAGTAGTTAGTGGTTAAGAGTTACTTCCAATAACCAATAACCAATAACCAATAACCAATAACCAATAACAAACAACAAATAACAAATAACAAATAACCAATAACAAATAACCAATAACTAAAAAAAGTTGAAAACGTCACCGAACACACCGAGGCGAATGCAGATTACAGACGACCTCAACAGATTATTAGACATCGTTCCAGATGAGATCCGGCAGCCCCTTGAGCAGCACCCGCAGCGCAACAATCTTATTGAGATTGTGATGGATTTGGGCCGCCTACCAGAAGCTCGTTTTCCATCCTTGGCCGAACATCTTTCCGAAACGCCGATTTCTAAAGCAGACATCGAGTATTGCATCGAGCGAGTCGGCAGCTTCGGCGGCGACAACCGAGCCGGTATCGAGCAAACCCTGCACCGAATTAGCGCCATTCGCAACCGCAGCGGCGAGATTATCGGCTTGACTTTGAGGGTAGGCCGCGCTGTGTTCGGGACGATCGGTATTATCCGCGATTTAGTGGAAACCGGTCAGTCAATTTTGATGCTCGGTCGCCCCGGAGTCGGCAAAACCACGGCCCTGCGGGAAATTGCCCGCGTACTCGCCGATGACTTGGAAAAACGGGTGGTAATCATCGACACCTCCAACGAAATCGCCGGAGATGGAGATATCCCGCATCCGGCGATCGGCAGAGCTCGCAGAATGCAAGTTTCCCGTCCCGAACTTCAGCACCAAGTCATGATCGAAGCAGTGGAAAACCATATGCCGCAAGTGATCGTGATTGACGAAATCGGTACGGAATTAGAAGCTTTGGCCGCTCGGACGATCGCCGAAAGGGGCGTGCAGTTGGTCGGTACCGCCCACGGGAACCGGATCGAAAACTTGATGAAAAACCCGACTCTGGCAGACTTAATTGGGGGCATCCAAGCGGTGACGCTAGGAGATGACGAAGCAAGGCGCCGCGGTTCTCAAAAGACAGTTTTGGAACGCAAATCGCCGCCTACTTTTGAAATTGCGATCGAAATGCTCGAACGCCAGCGCTGGGTAATCCACGAACGAGTTTCAGATTCGATCGACTCTCTGCTGCGGGGACGCGAACCGAACCAGCAAATCAGAAGCGTCAGCGACAGCGGAGAAGTAATTATCGATCGGGAATCAGCATCTCCCCCCGCCCGGTTCCCTGGGATGCCAGCTTCGGGCCCGGGCCCCGCTGCGGTATCAGCAATGCGGCCCGTCACACCGATTTCTGGGTGGCGGAGTGCCGGGAAAATGGTGCCGATGCCCCCTCAAGGCGAGAAATTCGCTGCTGCTAACAGCGCGCCGGTAGTTCCTGAAACTCGGTATTTCGAGCAACTCCTCGAAGAATCCCTGTCCCTGGAACCCGTACCGCAGCAGCGGGGTCGTTATTCCCAGAATGTCGGCCCTAACGGCGAAGATTTGCCCCTCCACGTTTATCCTTACGGCATAGCTCGCCACCAGCTCGAACAGGTGATTTCCACCCTGAACCTGCCGGTGCTGCTGACGAAGGATATTGAAAGTGCTGACGTGGTGTTGGCTTTGCGATCGAACGTGCGGAACCAGTCAAAATTAAGGCACTTGGCCAAAACTCGCCAAGTTCCCCTGCACACAATTAAAGCTGGGACTATTCCCCACGTAGCGAGAGCTTTGCGGCGCTTGTTGGACATGGACGACCCCGGCACCCCGGAAGTGGCAGACCTTGCCTTATTCGCCCGCAGCGGTACTTCTGACGAGCTCGAAGCTCTTGAAGAAACCCGCTTGGCTGTCGAGCAAATTGTGATTCCGAAGGGACAACCGGTGGAACTCTTACCCCGTTCTCCCAACGTCCGCAAAATGCAGCACGAACTGGTGGAACACTATCACCTGAAATCTCACAGTTTTGGGGAAGAACCCAACCGCCGCCTGCGGATTTTTCCAGCTTAAACAGTCGGGATTTGGAATCGGCATTGTTGTAGGGTGCGCGGGCCGCACCTTACCGATTGAAGGCAGCAGGTAGAAGGAAAACGGCTGATTTTTTTTCAGGCTGCTATCTGTTTTCTAGCTGCTGCTTTCGATCTGGCAATCTGCTAAATTAACGATAGTTTTTGTAGGTGAGTTCACCGCCCCAACCCGAATCTTGCGGTCGATCGACCCCACACGATCTTATTTCCGTTCGGATTGTGGCGATGAGTGCGATCGGCTCAATGACCAATGACCAATGACCAATTCCCAATTCCCCATTCCCAATTCCCAATTCCCAATTCCCCATCATAATAGATTCTACCTAAACAAATTTACCGAGTTGATATGAATGATGCACAAATTCAGCTATTTATTCAATTAATTGCGACTCACACAGGTTTAGAAATTCGCCCGCCCGATCGATCGGCTTTGGCTCAAAAACTTTTGACTCGGATGAAAGCTGTAAAAATAGCCTTTCCCGAAAAATATTATCAAATGTTAGCTGCTCCTAGTCAGGAAAGTAAAACAGAATGGCGCCAACTCGCACTGCTGCTGACAACCAACGAAAGTTATTTCATGCGGGACAAAGGACAACTTTCGCTCTTGGAAAAAGTTATTTTCCCTGAATTGATCGATCGCAAAATAAAACTGTACGAGCAATTCGGAATTAAACCAGCACTGCGGATTTGGAGTGCAGGCTGTTCCACCGGTGAAGAACCTTATTCTTTAGTTATTATTTTAAAACAGCTAATTTGTGACTGGGAAAAATGGAATATTTTAGTTTTAGGTACTGATATCAATCAACAAGCAATAGAAAAAGCGCAGCGGGGAATTTACAGCCCTTGGTCGTTTCGCTTGGTTGACCCAAAACTGCAAACAGACTATTTCGATCGGAGAAAAACTGAATGGGAAATTGACAAAAATTTGCGCCAATTTGTGACTTTTAGCCATCTAAATTTAGTCAAGGATGATTTTCCTAATATTTACCAAAATATTTATAACATGGACTTGATTTTGTGCAGAAATGTTTTTGTTTATTTTGAAGCTCAGTATATTTCACAGGTACTGAAAAAATTTGCTAAAACGCTGAGAGTAGGAGGATATTTGATGACGGGTCACGCTGAAGTTCACAGTCAGGCGATGAACGAGTTTCAAGCAAAGATTTTCCCGGAGTCGGTTGTTTATCAAACCAAGAATCTCCCCAAGGATGCACCGGGTACAATGGAGTCTTCGATTGCACCAGCACCGCAGGCGCAATCAGCGTTGGATGAATCCAGAAAGGCAGGGAAAGTTAACGGTGACAGGCGTAATTTGCTACCGGGGGGGACGGTACCAGCTAGTTTAGAGAACGGCAATTTTGGGAACCTAAGCTCGCTATTAGCAGCAGGTAACGGGCTGGGAAAGATGCTGCGAAGTCGCTATTTTGAGGGAGATCGGGCGAGCAAGAAAGTTCCTGATTTATCTCCAACCCCCGAACCAAAAAAACTCCCTACCCAAACGCCTCAGATGCTGATTTTAGAGGCAAAAGCTTGTTTTAAAAATAAAGCTTATCCTGAAGCAATTGATAAAGCAAAACAGGCGATCGACCTGCAATGTCACAATTTTGATGCCGATTATTTGCTCGCTCAAATTTATGCAAATTTAGGCAAGTATTCTCAGGCGATCGAACACTGCAAGCGAGCTAGCAAAGTAGATGCTATGTCAGTATTTCCTTATTTTTTGCAAGCTCACATTGCAGAAGAACAAGGCGACTTGGAAACAGCTAAAAGTTTTTTGAAAAAAACTATTTATCTTTGCCCGTCTTTTGTTTCGGCTTATCTCGAACTTGGGAATATATACAATAAAGAAGGTCAGCTAAATATAGCTGTTAAAATGTACAACTCATCTTGCGATATTCTCAAAAAACTACCGCCCAATACTCCGATCGAGCAGCAGGGAAAAATGACAGCTAATCAAGTATTGATGGATGTTGAAAAAAAATTGGTAAAATTGTACAGCCAACAAAAATGATGCGCCCGGAGCAGCTAAAAATTAGTTTGTAGTGAGGACTTTAGTCCTTTAAAAATCGGAGGACTAAAGTCCTCACTACAAACACTTCGATCGCAGGTAATTTACCCAATATGATATCACTCCCAAACCGAATATTATCGTATAAACCAGTTTTTTTCGCAATTTAGAGTAAATAAAGTGTCACAGTAAATATGGAAACTAAGCCGTATCTTATATTCAAACAAAACGGTTTGCTTTGCGGTGTAGAAGTCGGCTGCGTTCGGGAAATTTTCTTTCTACCGGAGCTCGCACCTATCGCCGAAGCGCCTCAAGATATTGTCGGGGCGATCGATCTTAGGGGATCGATTCTGCCAGTGATGGATCTGAATCTCCGTTTTGGGTACGTTTGGCAGGAGTATTCTGTGACAGATAGTGCGATCGTCATAGAATGGCAAGAATTTCGAGTTGCGATCATTGTCAATCAAGTTACCGAAGTTAAGCATATCTCCCAAGATGCAATAACTCCCCAACTATCTTACGGGCGAGACAAGCCAGAGGATTCCCATCATTTTTTAGCTGGATTTGCCCGCTGCGGGGCCGATATTATCATGCTGCTCGATCTCGATCGCCTAATGCGATATTCTCCTGAAACCACAAAAAATACAATGCCAGTTTCGGCAGCAGAAATCCAGGTAGAACATCAAAATTTGCAGTTAGAAACCGATCCAAAATTGTTAGCTGAACAGCCTAAACTTTTGGACAAGCCTCACATTTTTTGTGCGAATGCCACAGCGGCAGAAAAAGCAATTTTTCGAGAGCGGGCTGACAATTTGAGGCTCCAAGACGATCGCGAAAAATCTGCGGCAATTAATATGTCGCTGGCGGTGGTTGTGTTCAACGGCGAATACTTTGGCATCAATCTTGAGGTAGTGCGCGAATTTACTGACATTCGCCAAGTAACTCCGGTTCCTTGCACTCCCGATCGCATTATTGGCAATATGAATTTGCGGGGCGAGATTCTGACGCTAGTGGACATTCGGAAGATTTTAAATATGTCAGCAGACACAAAATTTCTATCGAAGGCGATCGTTGTTGAAATTGAAGATTTGGTCGCCGGTATAGTCGTTGACGAAATCTTAGACATTATACATTTAAATATGGCAGATATTGCCACTATTCCTGCAGCACTAAATTCTGCTAACCGCGAATATCTCCGGGGTACCGCTTTTTATAAAGAAAAAATTATCGCTGTTCTCCACTTGCAGAAACTGCTGACAAAAGGGGGAGTTTTTGTTGATGAAGAGGTTTGAAGAAAGATTTTAGGGCGAAATCGGAGTCGCGCCCGCACCAACGAGGTTCGCGCTAGTCGAAACTCAAGAATAAAAAGTAATCGAACATAATTTGCTATGATACTATTTGTTACTCTCACTTCGCGGGAGCGATCGCACAAGTTGCAGGCTAATTTCTGTTGCCAATGCGGGACTGCCAGCAACTATCGCAGCGTCACCACTTTACTAAGGAAAATGCTATCTTAAATTCAGGGGAAAAAGATGTTTGCTCAAATTAAAAGATTAAACATTAGAAACAAAATGTTGCTCGGATATTTAGCGCCAGCAGCTATATACTTAGGCTTGCCTGTATTAGTTTTCGGTACAGCAACTCAGGTATTTAACACTTTTCAAAAAACGGAAAATGTACAATCTGTAATCGGAGAAACAAGTAATATGTCTGTCGGTGTACAGCAAATGGCACGGGGTATCTCCGGGTATTTAGTTAATAAAAATCAGGAATTTTTAACAGATTTTAGAACAGGTGCAGAGTTGGCTCGCCAGTCAGCGAGCAATGTAGAGCCGAAGGTTAAAAATTCCGACCAGAAAATTCGTTTGCAGAAAATGCTGGAGCTAGTCAACAAATATGACGATGATTCTAACGAAATAATCCGCTTGTTTCAAGAAAATAAGAGAGCAGAAGCCCTGGCTCTATTTAATACAGGGAAGTACACAAAGTTTGTGAATGAATTTGGGGAATTGAACCGGGAATTTCGGGAAACCGAACTAAATACGATCAAGAAAACAACCCAAAGCACGAAGGTAGCTTTAAACTTTTTAGTATCGACACTGGTGATAGGTTCGCTGCTGTTAGTGCTGTTGGGTGCGAGTATTGCTTGGCTGATTTCGTCAGGAATTGCTGGAACGATCGATCGCGCAATTAGCTCGATCGCCACTTCTTCCGCCCAGATTGCAACCACAGTTGAAGAACAAGAACGTATGGCAAGCCAGCAAGCAGCTTCAGTCAATCAAACCACTACAACAATGGACGAATTGGGCGCATCTTCTAGGGCGACTTCACAGCAGATAGAAACCGCCTCATTGGAAGCAATCCAAGCTTTAAATTTAGCTGGAACAGGTACAAAAGCTGTCGAACAAACTTTAGAAGCAATGGCAACGCTGAAAACAAAAGTGCAGGATATGCAAGGGCAAATTATGCAGTTGAGCGAGCAAACCGATCGCATTGGCAATATCTCAACTGTAGTTAGCGATTTGGCAAATCAGACTAATATGTTAGCGCTAAATGCTGCCGTCGAAGCCGTGCGGGCGGGCGAACATGGCAAGGGGTTTGGCGTTGTCGCGTCAGAAATTCGCAAGCTTGCCGATCGCAGTAAAAAATCTGCCGCGCAAATTAATCTTTTAGTTGCTGATATTCAGAGGGCGATTAACTCAACAGTAATGGTGACAGATGAAGGAACTAAAACTGTGGACTCTGGCGTAAATATTGCCTCAGAAACCGCAGCGGCATTTGCCGGAGTGGCTGGTGCAATTAACAACGTGGTTTTGACTTCTCAGCAAATTTCGCTGAATGCTAAACAGCAAGCAATCGCGATCCAGCAAGTGGTGGAAGCGATGAACTCTCTCAACCAAGCCGCAGCACAAACCGCTGAGGGTATCACTCAAACTAAAGTCGGTACTCAAAAATTAAACGAAGCTGCTTTAGATTTAAAAGGAGTTGTTTAGAATAGTTATCAGTTATGATAGTTTCTCAAAAAAAAAGCAACTGCCGGCCCGCGATTCCAATCCCAGCCTGATGAGACATCTCCAGTAAAACTCGCAATCCAGCTCTTTAAAGGGTTTTTAGGAGTCGTCTATTAGTGATTCCCCAATTCTAAAATCTAAAATCTAAAAGGGTCTGAGTTATCAGTTATGATAAAAAAAAATAAAAATTTGTCTTTGAGAATTAAAGCGATTGTTTTTGCGATCGCCCTGAGTACAATCCCAGTTATATTGACAGGAACGATGACTTATGTATTTGCCACAGAGAACCTGACTGACTACGTAATTAAGTACCAAGAATCACGGGCAATTTCTACGGCAAATGAAGTCAGCAACTTTCTGTTTGAACGCTACCTAGACGTTAAGGAACTCGCTAATTTAGCTATACTGAACGACTCCAGAGTCAGCAAAACCACATCAACCAGTCAAAAACAAGCTCTGTTAGATAAATATGTGAAAGAAGGGAAAGGCTACGACAGTATTGCAGTCGCAGATGTCAAAGGAAATACTATTTTGCAATCGAGCGGAGAACCCATTACAGATTTAGGCGAACGCGAATATTTTCAGGAAGTAATTAAAACTAATCGTCCGACAATTGTGCAGCCCAGAAAGTCATTTATCACTGGCGAATATGCCATTTTTGCTGCGGCACCGGTTGTCGATATCAATACAGGAAAAACTATCGCCGTCATCAGAACTCGCACACCTACAGCTTATTTAAACCGTAATTATGAGCAAAACCAATATCAATTAACCCAAAACTCGGAGACATTAAGAAAAGAAGAATACCATTTAATTGATGGCACGGGCAAGTTTTTTTCAGCAACAGAAAGTGAGCAGGTAAGCAGAGATGCAGGCTCAGACTTTAGTGTTTTCGCTAAATTGCAAGCGCAAAAAAAGATTAACAGTGTCATCGATATCGATCGCATTGATGGAGCCAAGCAACTGATTACTTACGCTCCTATTGAAACCTCAAAAAATCTACCAGCATTGGGTTGGAGCGTAATTATTGCCAACGATACAAAAGATGTATTTGCTCCGCAAAAAGATCTGCTGTATGCTCTGATGACAGGAGTTGGAATTACTGCTGCTGTAGTTAGCGCGATCGCCACTTTTTTGGCAAATAGAACTACTCGCTCGGTAAATGGAATTGTGCGGGCGATCGCCTCTTCTTCCTCTCAAATTGCTGTCACTGTGGAACAGCAAGAACGCATCGCCAGCCAACAACTATATGCTGTCGATCGAACTGCGAGTACAATGGAGGAATTGGGCGAATCAAGCAAAGCTTGTGCCTCACAAGCCGAAGCGGCTGCTTTCGGGGCCGCACAAGCCCTTGAACTCACAGCAGGAGGCAGTCAAGCTGTAGATAATACCTTGAAAGAAATCGCAACTTTGGCAGAAAATGTCGGAGCCATTCAAAAGCAAATTTTGCGTTTGAGCGAGCAAACCGATCGCATTGGCAATATCTCCACTTTAGTCAGCGATTTAGCAAACCAAACAAATATGCTCGCCATCAACGCTGCTGTCGAAGCAGTTAGAGCCGGTGAAAGTGGCAAAGGATTTGCTGTTGTTGCCACCGAAATTCGCAAATTAGCCGATAAAAGTAAAGAATCTGCTAGCAAAATTAATGCTTTAGTTGCAGACATCCATAAAGCCATTGTTTCGACGACAATAGTGACAGATGACGGCACAAAAACCGTAAAAAATGGAGTTAAAATTGCCCGCAAAGCCTCCGACGCATTTGCTGGAGTGGCAGAGGCGATCGATCGCATTGTTTTGAACAGCAAACAAATTTCTTTTACTGCAAGAAACCAGGCGCTCGCCATTGAAGATGTAGTTGAATCTGTCAACTCTCTTAACCTCGCCGCTCAGGAAACTGCCTCAGGCATTTCTCAAGTCAAACTCGGAATTTCTCAACTCGATCGAGCAGCCCAAAATTTAAAATCCGTAGTGTAGTCAGTAGTCAGTAGTCAGTAGTCAGTAGTCAGTAGTCAGTAGTCAGTAGTCAGTAGTCAGTAGTCAGTTGTAACAACAGCCAACAGCCAACTGACAGCAGCCAACACTCAGTAGGGGTGGTGCCAAGAGTGCCCGCCCTCAACAGCCAACAGTCAACAGTCATTAGTCATTAGTCATTTGCTAGCAATTCCCAATTCCCTGCGCGGGCCTGCGCGTGCCAATTCCCAATTCCCAATTCCCAATTCCCAATTCCCAATTCCCAATTCCCAATTCCCAATTCCCAATTACCCAAAGATACATATGATTGAAGATGAAGAACTCCGAGATGTATTTAAAATTGCTAGTGAAGAACACTTGCAGAAACTAGACGAGGGATTTCTGTACTTGGAACAACACCCGGGGGATTCAGCTAAATTAGAAGAATTGCTGCGGGAAACCCATTCTCTTAAAGGCGATGCTGGGATGCTAGGCGTAAAAAATGTAGCATCTTTAGCTCATCAAATAGAGCATATTTTGGGAAGTGTCAAGCGGGGAGAAACTCAACTAAATCCAGATATTAGCGATCGACTTTCGCAAGGTTTAGACGCCATCCGCAAACTCGTTGACGAAGCCGTCACGGGTGAAGATTCCGGTATCAATACGTTTTACGTGCTTGCTAGCATGATGGGTGCCTCTAGCAACCCCCAGCCCGCCGCCCCGACAGTAGAACCAGAATCTTCACAAGTACCAGATATAGAATTAGTAAAAACGCACTTTACTGATTTGGAAACTGTGGCACCAGAAACAAACAGTGAAACTTCTTCCGTCGCTAATTTAGATAATAATTACTCTGTTGCGACTCTGCAATCAGAACACGAATTGCTGCTGCAAGTTCAAAACTTGCCTGCCGCTTCTGAAACCGCCGCTTCCCAACCCACTGTTATCAGCGGTTCTTCTAGTGCATCTTACCGCATCGAAACCATTCGGGTTGCTACCCAAAATTTAGACAATTTAATGACTCAAGCCGGCGAACTTGCTGTCACTAAAACCAGGTTAATATACCGACTTGCTGATATCGACAAATTGACTAACTTGTGGGAAAGTTGGACTAGAGAAGCTTGGCTCAATGGGTTACTTTTTTCTCAAATAAAAAATGAACAAAATGGTTCTCAACCCAACGCAATTGTCAGTCAGTTACAAAATTATTGCCAGCGTAATGAAGAACGTTTAGAACGTCTGGGAACTATAGTCAATGGCTTGAAAAATCGAGTTTACGAAGAGACTGCTAGACTAGAATTAATTGCTGAGGAATTAGAATCAGGAATTCGCACTCTCAGACTGCTGCCTTTGTCTACTATTTTTAATTTATTTCCGCGACCGGTTAAAGATTTGGCGAAGCGCGAAGGAAAAGAAGTCGAATTAGTGATTGAAGGTGGGGAAACTAGAGCTGACAAACGCATTTTAGAAGAAATGAAAGACCCTTTGATGCACATGATTCGGAATGCGATCGACCACGGCATAGAGACAGCCGCCGAGCGCAAAAAGATCGGCAAACCGGAGGTCGCTACTCTCCGAATTAAAGGCTACCATACTGCTAGCAATATTATCATTGAAGTTGCTGATGATGGTCGGGGGCTGAATGTCGATCGCATTAAACAAACTGCTGTAAAACGCAACATCTGCACGCCCGAAGAACTCGATGTCATGACAGAAAGCCAAATTCAATCGCTGATTTTTGCTCCCGGTTTTTCAACCAGAACATTTGTTACTGAAATCTCGGGACGAGGGGTGGGTTTAGATGTAGTTCGGACTAATGTTGAAGCATTAAAAGGCAGCATTCAAGTTGAATCTGTACCAGGCGAAGGATGCACCTTGCGGCTGCAACTAAGCACGTCGCTAGCTACTGCAAATGTATTAATTGTAGCAGTTGAAGGAATTGCTTACGCGCTGCCAATTGAGTTTGTTGAAAATGCTAAACTGGTTGATTCTCTTGATATTTTTGGCGTCGAAGGTAAACCAACCATACTTGCAGATGGTAAGCCACTATCAGTTGCTTATTTAACGGATTTATTGGAATTAAATAATAGAGAATGGTTGCCAAAAACTCAGGATTGGAGACAGGAAAATTGGCGAAAATTCAGCAGCGAAACAGAGGGAAAACCCCTAGATTCTAATTATCATAAAATGTCTTGTATTGTTCTGAAAGTTGGGGAAGAAAGATTTGGATTATTTATAGATGCTTTGATAGACGAACAGGATGTAGTGATTAAACCTCAAAGTCTATTGCTGAAACGGGTGCGAAATGTTTCTGGTGCAACAATTCTCGGGACGGGGGAAGTTTGTATGGTACTCAATCCCTACGATTTGATAAAATCTGTACGCAAGCAAGTTTTGTCGCGGGGGGTTGGGAGTGCGCGATCGCCCATTGAGACGGTCAGTCGCAAACAAGTTATACTTTTAGCAGAAGATTCGATCGCTACCCGCACTCAAGAAAAGCGGATCCTCGAAGGTGCAGGTTATGAAGTGGTGACAGCAGTAGACGGATTGGATGCTTTCAATAAATTAAAAACTCGCTATTTTGATGCTGTGATTTCTGACGTACAAATGCCGAATTTGGACGGCTTAGGACTGACTGTTAAAATTCGCCAGCAAAAAGAATACAGTGAGTTGCCGATTATTCTGGTAACGTCTTTGGCATCGGATGAAGATAGAAAAAGAGGCGCTGATGCCGGGGCTAATGCTTATATTCCTAAAGGTACGTTCAATCAAGATGTATTGATCGAGACTTTGAAAAGGTTAGTTTAATTGTAAAAGAAGGGGAAGGGGAAGGGGAATAAAATAAAAGTTTACGGTCAATTCCCATTGCTAATTCCCAATTGCCCAATAGGGTTGGATTAAACCCAATACCCCTAATTTCTCTTCTCAAGGAAGGGACAAGAAATTGTTCAAAGTACCCCTTCACCCAGGGAGATGTGAGGGGAGTTTCTGGGGAATAAACATCATTTACCCAAGTGTGTTGCCCAATGACCAATTCCCAATGACCAATTCCCAATGACCAATGACCAATTCCCAATGACCAATTCCCAATGACCAATTCCCAATGACCAATTCCCAATGACCAATTACTTGAAAAATTCATGTTATCGCCGATTAAAGTATTGTTGGTAGAAGATTCGCCAGTAGCTACGATCGTGCTCAAGCGCATTTTGAATAGTGCCCCAGAAATTCAAGTTGTAGGAACCGCTTGCAACGGGTTAGAAGCACTCGAATTAATTCCAAACCTTCAGCCACAAGTAATCTGTACAGATTTGAACATGGCACAAATGAACGGGTTAGAATTCACGCAGGAAGTGATGAAGAAATACCCGCGACCGATTTTAATAATTAGTGCTTCTGTTCAAGCAAAGGATACTCAAAATGTATTTGAACTTATGAAAGCAGGTGCATTAGATGTTTTTCCGAAACCGATTGGCGGGTTGGCGTCAGATTACGATCGCCTCGCGAATGAATTAATCGCTAAAGTTAAAGTTTTGTCGGGAGTTAAAGTTTTTACGCGGCATCAAAGGCTGGGATCAATCGAAAAAAGCGATCGCCCCATCCCAAAAATTAATCAATTATCAATGCAGAATTATCAATTATCTAGCGGCACTCTCAAGTCTCAAACTATTAAGTTATTGGCTGTCGGCGCATCTACAGGCGGGCCGCAAGCGCTGCATTCAATTATTTCGCAATTTCCGGCTAATTTGCCTGTGCCGGTAATTTGCATTCAGCACATCAGTGAAGGATTTTTGCAGGGATTGGTAGAGTGGTTGGGTTGTGAATCTAAACTGCCTGTAAAAATAGCTGGTTTGGGCGAATTTCCCCAAGCTGGTATTGTTTATTTTCCGCCAGAAAAACGTCATTTAGAATTGGATTATCAAGGGCGATTTATTTATTCTGAAGCTGCTAGTGAAGCGGGACATTGCCCCTCTGTAACGGTAACATTTAAGTCAGTTGCTAATTTTTACGGTCGGGCGGCGGCGGGAGTTTTACTAACAGGAATGGGTCGAGACGGTGCTGAGGGTATGCTGGCTATTGCCAGACTAGGCGGCTTGACAATTGCTCAAGATGAAGGCAGTTGCGTTGTTTTCGGAATGCCGAAAGAGGCGATAGCCTTGGGTGCGGCCCAATACATTTTACCCGTCAGCGCGATCGCTCCTCTGCTGTTGGCGAAATTAAAAGTTTAGGACTTTGGAAAAATATGGCGGTTTCAACCGCCGAGTTTTCTTTTATGATTTGAGATTGATAAACTTACCAATTACTTCGCGTAACTTTTCAGCATCAAAGGGCTTAGTTAAATACTCGGTTGCTCCCGCCAAACGCCCCTGCACCTTATCAAAAGCTCCATCTCTGGCTGTCAGCATAACGATCGGCAAATGTTGAAATTGAGGCAAGCTGCGTACCGTGCGGCAGAGTTCCAATCCGTCAATACCGGGCATCGAAACATCCAGCAACAAAACCGAAATTTGTTCGTGATAAATTGTTGACAAAGCATCGACTGCATTGTCTGTCACCAGAACTCGAAACTCTTTGTTTAAAGCTTGTTTGACAAGTCCTTGCATCACCACGCTATCATCAACTGCCAAAATAGTTGGTACTTGACTGCTAGTTGCAGACATATCTTTCTCCCTGTTTATTTATAGTTATTGAAAATAGAAAACACAATTCCCACCAAAAAATCGATCGACTCGAAAACAGGTATTGCCAGATATATCGCCCATTACAACACTTGCAAAACCTGCATCCCAACCCAGAAACCCTCGACGGTGGAGTTTGACCAACTATTGTTACAAAGTTTAACATTTTGGCAATCTTTTCTACTTCATTTTTTCACTGTAGTCGAGCTGCCTGTGGCACAGCTTGGTAAACCGCACTGGTATTGTGGCACAAATCGATCGTTTTAATCTACCAGCAAGCTTGCTAGTCACGATTAGAGAAGTCTGTTAATATACTATTAAACTACTAAAAATTATAAGTAAGCTATCGGCCATTTATCGATCGAAGGTGCTTCCTCCCGGGCGAGGCTCTAAAATGTAGCCTCCCGGAATTATTCAACAGTACAGTCAATTCCAAGTATAATTTATACATTCTAAGATCCGCGGTGCTCTAACTTCATAACTCAAAAGTTTCAAGGTCAGTCAAGGGGTTGGTCTGATTTTGGCGCAATCCGCCTGCGCGCGATGCGGCGCCGACAGTCTCCCGGCACAAAATTCAGAGCTGGTTTTTCAAGAGCCAGTATTGAGAAAAGCGCTTTGCCAGCAACTAGATGGGCAGTTACAAATGACGAAAGCACCGTTGCCTCTTGGTAAAAAAGTATTTGAGCTCCATAACATAGACTTATATCAGCTTCTCGGCTCTGCTCCGGAGGCTTGCTTTGACGATTTGGTGGGCTTGGCAGCTCAGATGAGCCGAACTCCTATTGCTTGTTTGAGCTTGATTGACGCTAACCGCCACTGGTTGAAGTCGCAGGTAGGTATCGATCGAACTTTAGCTCGCTGCTACCTGAACTTTTGCGCCAGCGCCTTCGACCAAATTCCAGCAGAGTTCGCCACGGACTCAAACTGTTTCTCGGAATTTGACCGAGCAATTCGTCCACAAAAAACGTCGGTTGCTGCCGAATCTGCTTTTGTCGCACCCCGTGCAAATTCCTTCAAGAAACATCTCGCCCCCGTCATTGTCCCAGACGCTTCCACGGATGTGCGACTTGCCCAGCATCCGCTCACCGTTTCCTACCCCTTCGTGAAATTTTACGCCGGCATCCCAGTCGTCACCTCCGAGGGGCAGATGCTGGGATTCCTCTGTGTCGCGGACTTGGTGCCGAGAGAGTTGACAAAAGAAACAATAGATGCTATTGAAACTTTAGCTCGGCAAGTGGGGAGTTTGGTGGAGCTGCGGTGGCAATTAGTCAAAGCCCAGAAACAGACAACAGAGGTAGAAGAGATCGCCTCTGACAACAACCAAATCTCGGAGTTAGTTCGATCGAACCAGGACTTTTTCTGGGCAGTAGAGACGCCTGAGAGCGACAGGAGAATATTTCAGACAAAAAAGCTGTCGGCGATGGGGGAAACAGCCAAATCTCAATATTGGCGAGAAAATTCAGGAGGCATCAAGGGCGAGCCAGATCGCCAACTAATCCGAGAAATAGTTGCCGACTCGCTCTATGCCTCCGATCGTCGCCCAGCAACCACAGCCCGGTTACAGGAGCGATCGCGCTTGGGAGCGATGCAAGCTAAAATCGGTGCAGCTCTCGGAGGTGGCGGGACAATACCGGTCATCCTCAACCGCTGCACCGAGGCAATCGTAGATTACCTCAACGCGGCAGGGGCGAGCATTTGGACGTTCCACCCCCAGACAGAGCGGTTAGAATTGCAGGCCGCTTCAGGACTCAGCAGCCAAGAGAGGGAACGGGAAATAGAAGATTGGGTGCGATCGGGCCAACCGGGAAAACTCCAAACTGCCCCTGTGCTGCTGCTGTCGCTCCCGTCCCTCTGGGCCGTGGCCTATCCGCTGATTGTGGAGGAGCGACTGGTAGGAGTGATGGCTGTGTCCAGCAGCGCTGCTGCAACTGAGGGGGCGCTAGAAGTTTTGGGGTGGATGGCTAACTCGATTGCGGTGGCGATCGATCGCCTCAAAGCCAGAGAAGAATTGTTGAGCCGTCGGGAAGGCTTGCTGCTGGGCCTCGCCAGCCAGATGCGAAATTCCCTGGATCTCGACAAAATTTTAGATACGGCTGTCAACGAAATTCGCAGCTTGTTGCAGGTTGACCAGTGCTACTTTTTGTGGTACTCAGTCTCCGGGCACGGACTGCCCAGCTTTGCGATCAGCCACGAGGCGGCAAATCCCGAACTCAAAGATCGGCTCGCAGAATATCCGATCGAACAAATAACGCTGCTGGCAGAAAAAATTAGCAACCGCCAAACGCTCAGGATCGGCGACGCGGCAACAGCACCCTGCATAGAACCGCCCACGCGAGCTTTTTTGACCGGTGTGGGGATTGTTTCTAAGCTGCTGCTGCCGCTCAAGACTCGCTCCGGTCAAATGGGGGCAGTAGTTTGCAACCATTACAGCAGTCGCCGTTTCTGGGTGGCGAGCGAAGTGGAATTGCTGCAAGCGGTGGTGGAGCAACTGGCGATCGCGATCGACCAAGCCGAACTTTTTGCCCAAACCCGGGCGGCAGCCTTAGCCGCTCAAACTCAAGCCCGCCAACTGACAGAAACTTTGCAGAGTTTGCAGCAGAAAGAAACTCAGCTCATCCAAAACGAAAAAATGTCCTCTCTCGGTCAAATGGTCGCCGGCGTCGCCCACGAAATCAACAATCCCGTTAATTTTATTTACGGCAACTTGACATATTGCGAGCAGTATGTAAAAGATATCCTGGATTTGCTGCGCTTGTATCAAAAGCAATACCCGGAACCCGGGGCAGAAATTCTCGAAAAAAGCGAAGAAATTGATATTGATTTCGTAGTGCCGGATTTGCTGAAAATTCTGTCTTCAATGGAGAGCGGAGCCGAACGCATCCGCAACATAGTTTTGTCTCTGCGGAACTTCGCGCGGCACGACGAATCGGACATGAAGCCAGTCAACATTCACGAAGGAATTGACAGCACGCTCCTGATTTTGCAAAGCCGCTTGAAGTCCAACGGGCTGATGCCGGGAATTGAGGTAATTAAAGACTACGGTGACTTGCCGAAGGTAGAGTGCTTTCCCGGACAGCTAAACCAAGTATTTATGAATATTTTGGGGAATGCGATCGACTCTGTGGAAAATCAGCCCGCACCCAAGACCATCGTCATCTCGACGGCGGTGGTGGACTCTGACTCGGATGCTGCTGAGTCAGGAAAGTCGATCGGTAAACTTGTGCTGATTCGGATTCGCGACAGCGGGCCGGGATTGACCCAAAAAGCTAAATCCCGCTTGTTTGACCCTTTCTTTACCACTAAACCGGTGGGTAAGGGTACGGGACTCGGCTTGTCTATCAGCTACCAGATTGTGGTGGAGAAACACGGCGGCAGTTTGAAGTGTATCTCCGAAGCCGGACAGGGAGCGGAGTTTTGCATAGAAATCCCGCTGGCTCGCCCGAATGCCCTCAAAAAATAAACTGGCGGGCGATCGGTTTCAAAAACATTTTTTAAATTTTACTGTCAAATTGCTTGACAAATTCTGGTGTTTCAATGTTAAGATGATGAATGTTAAGACGTTGGGGCGTCGCCAAGTGGTAAGGCAGCTGGTTTTGGTCCAGCCATTCAGAGGTTCGAATCCTTTCGCCCCAGTTAAATGGTTTTTCGATGGTTGAAGAAGAAGGACTAAACTCCTCACTACAAATCTGATTAATTGGTTCGTAGTGAAAACCCAGAGTCCTTCATCCGATCGCAGGTTTGATCGTTCGGACCCAGAGTCCTTCATCCAATTGCTAAAATCCCGACTACAAACCAATTTTATTGTAGTTGTTCGATCGCACATCCTATCACTGCTAATTGCTGGGTACGCGAGGGTTTAGCCGATCGAACACGTAGCGCGAAATTGCCGGAAAAGCTGTTTCGTCCCTGGAATAAGCCGGATCGTCTGCAAAAACAACTAAGATATAAATCGCGCGATCGTCCAAAGTTCTGACAAATGCCGCTTCGCTGCGGGAACCAGATGTATAGCCAACTTTGGAACCAAAATAAATATTAGTTGGTAAAGACTCGCCCAGAAATCCTTTGATCGAGTTGCTAGGGTCATTTTTCCATGCCTTGGGGTCTAAATCTCTCGTCAGCAAGTAAGCCATTTTACGGCTGGCGACGCTGGAAACCGCTTGTCTAGTATAAATTTCATATATTAATCTGGCGGCTTGATCCGTAGTGACTTGATTGCGAATCGGCTGGGAAGCATCGCCCCGCAATTGCAAGTCGCGACCGACTGGACCTTCTTGCCTCAAATAATATATGGGATAATTTTTGGTGCTTATACGAATATCATTGTAGCCGGCTGACTGAAAAAATGAGTTAATTTGCTGGCGCTTTTGCAGCCAAGTTTGCAACTCTTCTCCCCCTAGCCGTCCGCCGGATTGCGTATCTGTGATTTTGTCTAAAATCCTGCTGGCGGCATCGTTGTTGGAGATGCCAATCATTTGTTCTAGGTCGTTTTTAAAGGCAGATTCTTTTTGCGTAATTTTGCCTTTTTCTATGGCTGAGTAAAACGCTGCCATCCAAAATAACTTAGCAACGCTAGCGGGAAATCTGAGAGTTTGATTTTGATATCCGGCAAAGGTGTGGGTTTTGGGATTGCTGACATCAACTAAGGTAATTGATAGCGCTTCTGCGGGCAGTCCTTTGCCGATCGCAATTTTCACAGATTCATCAACAATTCCTTGCAATTCTTGAGAGTAAACTGAATTGGGAGGTGTTTTGATGTTGTAGCTGAAGCTAGGTTCGCTTTGAGGATCGATTACACTTTCCGGTGTTTGAATTGTCGGCGGCGAAAGGGCCTCTTGAGCCAAGATAACTGGCGGTTCTGGGGTACGGCGAATTCTCAACGGTATTGTCACAATCCAACCGATCGCGATCGTCCCGGCAATTAAGCACAGGATGTTACGGTATTTTAAGCGAGAAAATTTCGTCCTGACTCGGCGACGAGATTTGACGGGAGGCTGGCTGCTTTGGCGGATTGGCTTGATTTGGCTTCGGCGCCCTATTGGGCCTCGGGGCTGTACTGGGCGTTGGGGAGCCATTGGGCGCGGGCGGCGTCGGCGGTCTATTTGCATTACAGTGTTGTGGTATCAAACTGGCACGATCAGTTTATAATAGGGCGGCGTCTAAATGACAAGGGTGTCGCTCGAGTCCGAGAAATTGCCAATTCGATCGCGTCTCCTAGGCTGATTGAGACTTCTAGTAATTGTAAAGATTTTAGGATAGCACTCTGTTTAAGCAAAATCCTTTGAAAAACATGAGAAATTTTTGGAGTTTGGTTGTTTTGGGATTTGCGATCGCCAGTGCGAATAATTCCTTGATACCTGATATTTTGGCATTTGAGTCTCAACCTGCTGTCGCTGCTGTCGATCGGCAAACCAAAGCACAGGGCGCGGATGCAGCCGCCCAGTTGACGGGAAAAACAGAAAATCCAGAAACCACAAACCAGCCGACTGTTTCCAGTTTCCCGAGTCTGTTTTGGGAAATCAACAATTTATCTAAAATTTCTTATTCCCAATTGCTAGAAGTGCTGGCTAGACGAGAATACTCAGACAATACTGCCAGAGAAAATGCTGCACAACCGGAAGATATAGCACGTTTTGCAAAGATTGTACAGTACGCAAAACAGCAAAATTTGCCCGATCGCGCGATCGGAGAAATAGTACAGGCGATCGCCGATAACTTCCAAGGAAAGCCCTACGCCGAAGGTTTGCTGGACAAATCCGGCGAAGAAAAATTAATCGTAACTTTGAATAAATTTGATTGCGTTTTGTTTGTAGAAACCGTTTTGGCTATTTCGCGAGGCGTAGCAATCACAGATTATGACTATCAAAATTTTGTAAATCGGATAGAACAACAGCGGTATTTAAATGGTAAAATGAACGGTTATTGCAGCCGATTGCACTATTTCTCCGAATGGATTAACGACAATCAAAAACGGCAAACAGTAGAAAATATCACCGCTCAATTGGGCGGAATGCCCATGAATAAAACACTAAATTTCATGAGCCAGCACCGCAGTAGTTACCCGCAAATGCTCAAAGACGAAGCAACTTATCAGTGCATTGTCAGCCAAGAAGCAGACTTAGCCAAAACTGCGGTTAGTTACATCCCGACAAATCGGATAAAAAGTATTTATTCTCAGTTAAAACCAGGGGATATTGTGGCGGTAGCCACTGATGTTAAAGGATTGGATGTCACTCACACGGGTTTTGTGTACAGGAATGCAGACGGGAATTTGGGTTTAATTCACGCTTCGCCGTCTGGGGCGGTGACTGTTGCTTACGACTTGCAAAGATATATTAGCAGAGTCGAAAGTGCGATCGGCATAGTAGTCGCTAGGGCGATCGATCCGCGCCAGCAGCCATCGCCAGCAAAAAAATAAATTCCACCAACAACTATAGCCTTTTTCAGCTAGGTGAGGTACACTCCCACAATCGGGAAAATAGCTTGCGTAGTGATGCTTTGGCGGATTGTTGTTTGTTTACTCGTTTGTCTATTTGTTTGATAGTTGCTTGTTTTCTCAGTTCACTTTACCTTGCTTACGCAGTCATGGATGATAAATAGGTTTGATTCCCCAGACTTAGTATTACTTGTGTCCACCGCCCAAAAAGATAGATAAACCGGCAAAAATATAGAGACACGATCGCCCGCGTCTCTATAATTACTAAAAGTTAAAATTAGACACCAAAGTTTTGACAAAACTTTGACTACATTCGGAACTGTTCGACTTCGGGAGTATAGCCGATCGGCAAAATGTAATCGAGATTCTCGTGGGGACGAGCAATGATGTGATACGACAGCAACTTTCCGCCATCGACCTTTTTAACTGATTCAATTCCAGCAGCAACGGCTGCTTGCACTTCAGAAATATCTCCTCGAACTATAATTGTCCAGTAGGCGCGGGTTATCTTTTCATAACGAACTAAAGTAACTCGGGCTGCTTTCACCATTGAGTCTGCAACTTCTACGGCGGCGGGAAATCCTAAGACTTCAACCATTCCAACTGCAACACCCATTACAACATTCTCCTAAATTTCACAAGATATCCGAGACTCATTGTATGTGAAAGTGTTGACAGAAAATGGTTGGGATGATTTTGGTCGGCGAGAAACCTCGCTTGCGAGCGAGCTGTACAATATTCTAAAGCGGGGACAGCATTACCAAAAAATGCTTTTTACAAAAATAAAAATGAAATGCTCCCTGTAACTGGATCTGATATGACTGACAACTGACAACTGACAACTGACAACTGACAACTGACAACTGACAACTGACAACTGACAACTGACAACTGACAACTAGCAGATTCAAAACTCGTCAAGCAACCACTCCGAGGCTCTTTCACCCAAATCTAGGGGAACACTGACAGCTTTACCCAAGCGCGGACGATCGCGAGTATTGACAATATACTCTCTCACCTGTTCCGTGCTGCCCCAGCCGTTGAGGTAATTCGCCACCGCGTCCAAATGCTCGAAATAATCAGCCTCCGTCATCGGAAAAGACGCCTGTTCCAAATATTTCCACATCACCTGCACAAAAATCTTGCCTCGCGTCCGCCGCAATCTGATATCGTAAGATTTTCCCCATTTTTCTAGCAATAGCTGGTGTAAATCCTTGCCCGTCATGGTTGCTCCTGAGTTAATCCATTAAACAATAAAGACAAAGTTCAAAAAATGTAATAATACTCTAATAAAGGCTGGAAGGCGCATTCTTAAAAGGAATTTTCGCTGCCTAAAATTTGTGCGAGCAGATTGGCGGCAACGCTCTGAATTGTCTGCACGCACAGATTCCCTAACAAACAAACGTAACTTAAAACCGTAAAGGCAGGTCATGGCTCAAACTTCTGCTGGAAATCCCGATGTCCCCGATATGGGACGCCGCCAATTTATGAATTTGCTGACGTTCGGTACAGTCACAGGTGTGGCACTGGGCGCACTCTATCCCGTTGTCCAATATTTTGTTCCTCCTTCGAGTGGGGCAGCAGGTGGCGGAGTCACTGCTAAAGATGCCTTGGGTAACGACATCATCGTTAGCGAATATTTGGCTTCGCACCCTGCGGGCGATCGCACTTTAGCCCAAGGTCTCAAAGGCGACCCCACTTATCTGGTGGTGAAAGAAGACTTATCTCTGGCCGAATACGGCATCAATGCAGTCTGCACTCACTTGGGTTGCGTCGTGCCTTGGAATGTTAGCGAAAACAAGTTTATCTGTCCTTGCCACGGTTCTCAATACAATAATGAGGGCAAAGTGGTGCGCGGCCCGGCGCCTTTGTCTCTGGCTCTGGCCCACGCCACTGTCGCAGATGACAAGATTGCTTTTACACCTTGGAAAGAAACAGATTTTCGCACCGGCGAAGCACCTTGGTGGTCATAGTTAGTGGTTAGTAGTTAGTAGTTAGTAGTTAGTAGTTAGTAGTTAGTAGTTAGTGGTTAGTAGTTAGTAGTTAGTAGTTAGTTTAAATAACCACTAACCAATAACTAATAACTAATAACCAATAACCACTAACCAATAACCAATAACTAATAACCAATGACCAATGACCAATGACTAATGACTAAATTGTTAGACCTTTGAGATTGAATACTCTGATGCCACAAACTAATTTATCTGCGATATTTCGCCGCAGTGCCAAGACGATCGCCAAAACTGCTTTAATTGCGATCGCCGCCGCCGGATTTTTCCTCACCAGCGACATCGCACTTCCCCAAGCAGCATTTGCTTACCCTTTCTGGGCCCAGCAAACAGCACCCGCTACTCCCCGCGAAGCCACAGGTCGGATTGTCTGCGCTAACTGTCACTTGGGCGCAAAACCCACCGAAGTAGAAGTACCGCAATCTGTTTTGCCTGACACAGTTTTTGAAGCTGTTGTCAAAGTTCCCTACGATACTAACGTGCAGCAAGTGACCGGCGACGGCAGCAAAGGCGGCTTGAATGTAGGCGCAGTTGTGATGTTACCCGAAGGTTTCAAAATTGCTCCGGCTGACAGAATTCCCGAAGAAATGAAGGAAAAAGTCGGCGATCTTTACTTCCAACCTTACAGCGAAACCCAAGAAAATATTGTTTTAGTGGGCCCGCTGCCTGGTGAACAGTACAAAGAATTGGTATTCCCAGTTTTGTCGCCAAATCCCGCAACTGACAAGTCCGTTCACTACGGCAAATACCTAATTTATGTCGGCGGCAACCGCGGTCGCGGTCAGGTTTATCCGACAGGCGCCAAGAGCAATAATACTGTTTATAATGCTTCGGTAGCTGGCAGCATTTCTAAGATTGCTACACCTGAAGATGGCGGTTATGAGGTGACAATTCAACCAGCAGAAGGTGCAGCGGTTGTTGATACAATTCCTGCTGGCCCAGAACTGATTGTGACTGAAGGACAAACAGTCGCAGCCGGCGAACTTTTGACGAACAATCCTAATGTGGGCGGCTTCGGTCAAAAAGACGTGGAAATTGTGCTGCAAAGTGCAGGTCGAGTTAAAGGATTGATGGCTTTCGTGGCTATAACCATGCTGGCTCAAATTATGCTGGTTCTCAAGAAGAAACAGGTCGAAAAAGTTCAAGCTGCTGAAATGAATTTCTAGGCGGGACTTTAATGATTTGGGTAAGGCGATATATGCGTACCCAACTATTAGGTAAGTAAGGCGGGTATTCCCCGCCTTATTCTTTAGATAAATATCACAAACGCGCGATAATAACTAAAGCCTTCTTCTCTACTAGATTTTTTCTTCCCTATTCTCTTTTCCCTCGAACCTCTTCCCTATTCCCTCGAACCTCCCCCCTTGGGGGGGCAGGGGGGGTTCTTCTTCCTTCTTCCTTCTTCCTTCTTCCTTCTTCCTTCTTCCTTCTTCCTTCAACTATAACAAGTAAAATAATGTCAATTGATGAAAAAGTAATTCAGGTAGGGTCGCTGGAATGGTTTTATCGGGAAACAAATCCGGTTAACGAAAGTGATAAACCGCCGGTGCTGCTGCTGCACGGTTTGCCGTCCCAAAGCTTTACCTGGACAGCAATCATGCCGGATTTGGCGGCAAGCGGATTTAGATCCGTAGCGCCGGATTGGGTGGGGTGCGGGCGATCGACAAAACCAGACAAGCGCGACTTTGCCTACACTCCCGATGCTTTTGTAACCGCCCTGGACGGCTTTATTCAAACACTAGAAATAGACCGATTTTCCCTCGTTGTCCAAGGATTCTTAGCTTCGGCAGGCATTCAATACGCTTTGCGAAATCCCGATCGAATAGATCGTTTAGCAGTCATCAATACACCAGTTTCAGAAAATATAAAATTGCCTTGGAAAATGCAGCAGTTGGGACTGCCTTTTATTGGCGACATGATGACGCAAGACCCGCTTTTGGTGGACAGAACCCTCGAAGGCGGCTGCCGCAAAATCATATCAGACAGCGATTTAGATGTTTACCGCCGCCCATTTCTCAAAAGTTCGGATGCGGGGCGATCGCTAATGAATACAGTCCGCAACATTCAATTACCGCAGTCAATGGCAGAAATTGAATCCGGCTGGCAAGGATGGACGCGCCCAACTTTATTTGTGTGGGGTTTGACCGACCCTTGGCTGAGTGTTGAACCCGCTCAAAAGTTAGTCAGTTCCCTGAAAAATGCCGAGTTAGTCACACTAGAACAAGCCGGGCATTACCCTCAAGAACATTGGTCAGAAAAAGTTGGCGAGGCTGTGATCACTTTTCTGCGCCGCCAAGAGGTAAAATAATCTTTTGTACCTCAATCTCGGTGCCAAGCGGTGCCAAAAGTACCAGCCCGCAACGAGAAATCTAGAATCTAAAATCGCTATGACTCGTCCCCGTTCATTTTTGGCCTTGATGATGGCGTGTTTGATGGCATTTCTGGTTAGTTGCAGCAGTGTGGAAGCAAAAGTTCCCACGACTTACACAACTGCCCAGATCCAGCAAATTCAGCGCTATGTTCCTACCCTGACAGAGTTCCGATCGCGGATGGATACCCTAGGAACCCTAATTCAAAATAGAAATTGGATTGATACCAGAACTTACATTCACGGGCCTCTCGGCGACTTGCGAAACACCATGAAATCCTTGTCTGGCACTTTGTTACCCAAATCTCAACAACAAGCTGTTGATTTAACTAAGAGTTTGTTTGCGGATTTGGTAGATATTGACAACGCTGCTAAATCATTCGATTCTGCGAAAGTTTCGGCTAGTTATCAAAAAGCTGTGAATGATTTTGATACCTTCTTGCAGCTACTTCCTAAACCCTAATCCATCGATATGAGACGGCGGTTGATACCCCGTCTGCACACAGGAAGTCCACTTGTCTGTCTAAAGAAAATAAAGATAAGACGGCGTTATCAACTGCGTCTGCACACAGGAAGTCCACTCGCTTGCGGTGTAAAGAAAACAAAGTAATTTTAACAGTCGGTTCTTCAACCCGCTATCGTCGCGTGAAAGTTTGTAGAGACGCGGTTGATACCGCCCGGTCTTCTTTTATAAAAAATAAAATTGAATGGTTCGCATTGCAATTATTGGTTGTGGTATTGTCGGGACATCGATCGCCTTTGAACTAAGTCAATTTCCCGAACTAAAAGTCACCGTGTTCGACAAACAACCGCCAGCACAAGGTGCTACAGGTGCCGCCCTCGGTGTTTTGATGGGAGTTATCAGCCACAAAACTAAGGGCAGAAATTGGCATTTGAGAGAAACCAGCCTTCAGCGCTACGAAACTTTGATTCCTGAATTGGAAGCAATTACGGGGCGAAAAATTCCCTTTAACAAACAGGGAATTTTAATGCTTTGTTCGGAGGGCGATGATTTAAGTAAGTGGGAAAAGTTGATAGCAATTCGCCAGTCTCAAGGTTGGAACTTAGAACTTTGGGATGTGGAACGAGTGCGCGAGTTTTGCCCTCATCTCTATCTAAATGATAAGATTATTGCAGCAATTTATTCGCCTCAAGACCGGCAAGTCGATCCGACGGCGCTAACTTTGGCTTTGATCGATGCTGCTGAAAGAAATGGGGTAATTTTTGAGTTTGGGGTGGCAGTTGAAGGCCTCACGGGCGGGCAAGATGCCAGCCCCACAAACAACTTCATGCCTTATGGAACAGGCATCTTGCCTGTTATTGAAAATGGTGCAGGCGGGCAAGATGCCAGCCCCACAAACAACTTCAGGCCTTGTGGAACAGGCATCTTGTCTGTTATTGAAAATGGTGCAAAACATCAGATTCAAACAAGTTCGAGCAAGTTAGAATTCGATCGACTAATTGTGGCGGCTGGTTTGGGTTCTACTGCTGTCACTGCATCCTTAAATCAATTGGTGGACATTCGCCCGGTGTTGGGACAAGCGCTGCATTTGCGGTTGAAAAATCCGTTGGGAAACCCAGATTTTGCGCCAGTAATTACCTGCGATGACGTTCACATTGTACCTTTGGCAAATCAAGAATGTTGGGTAGGGGCGACGGTGGAGTTTCCCGAAAATGGCGGGGAAATTCCGGCGAATGCTGATAGGTTGGAGGAAGTGATGGCTAGGGCGAGATCGCTTTGTCCGGCCTTAGCCGAAGCCCAAATCATCAAGCAATGGTCGGGATTGCGCCCGCGACCCGAAGGGCGGCCGGCCCCAATTATCGAGACGCTTGCGGGTAACAGCCGCGTTCTCGTCGCCAGCGGCCACTAC
This sequence comes from Microcoleus sp. LEGE 07076, assembly GCF_015207455.1. Taxonomy (GTDB): domain Bacteria; phylum Cyanobacteriota; class Cyanobacteriia; order Cyanobacteriales; family Microcoleaceae; genus Microcoleus. Next base: position 16,764 of record NZ_JADEWV010000017.1, on the reverse strand, counting down.
CGCAACGGTGTTCTGCTGGCCCCTGCAACCGCGCGATCGATCCGAGAAATGATTTTGCAATAATTAACAAATCTTAATATAATTAAGAAAGCCATTCATATCTTACATCTAAAAATGTCCGAAAAACCTTTAGGCAAACCCCGCTCCTTGTGGCGAGTAATTTTGCTGTCCGCAGTCAGTCTGCTGCTATATTACGGATGGTACAAATGGATTATTCAAGAAGAATTGCGGAGTTATAACGGCAAGGGTTGGTCGGGGACACTTTGCTTATTGCCCTTTGTTTTAGGAGTAGCCATCCCCCAAGCTTTGCGGATATTCGACCCCGATGTTCCCGGATGGTTTGGTTGGTTTTCCTTCCTGGGAATTGCTTGGATTTACATCGTGCAGTTCAAACTTTACAACACAGTCAACGAACTTTACCGCCAAGAAGGAATCAAAGAACCGCTAACAGTTTGGTGGATTTTTGTACCGGGTTTAAATTTAATTGTTGGTTTGCGTCAAATCCATTTCTTAAGCCAATTTTGGGCAAGAAAACAGGGAATTGAAGTTAAGGATAACTTAGCCGAAAGCATTCCTTTCCTCTCAGCTAACGCTTGAGGTAAAACTTTTCACACCGATATCATAGGTTTGTAGTGAGGACGAAGAGTCCTTTCCATTTACACCGGAATAATGATTTTCCGAGTGTAGTGCGATAGACAAATTAGGTACGTAGTTGCGATGAAAGCGCTCTTTATAATACAATACGGTTTACTTAAGATAGTCCGAAGAGAGGAACGAAGCAATCTCCGTATCTATTTCTCATCGGATTTTACCCCCAGAGCGCTATATCAGTAAACGGTATTGGTTTATAATATTAGGAAAGAGCGCTTTCATCGCAACTACGTACCTTGGCCCAAATGCGAGCCGACCTTTCTCTATGTTTGAGTTAGTTAATTAGGACTCTTCGTCCTCACTACGAACCTTTCAATCAGCAAAACCGATTTGGTAAATTAGCAAGAATTTGTTTAAGCTCCGGTTCATAAACCCGCTTAATTGCTTTCGGAATACTCACCCACTGCCGCTTTCTCTTGCTAGCTTCAGGCCAATTTTCCAGAACAGTTTGTACTTGCAGTAAAAATACTTCTACCTGACAAGTATAGCCGGACTTTTGATACTCGTAAGTTCCCAGCAAATCCGGAAACACTTTACCCAACAAACCTGCTTCTTCCCAAGCTTCTTTGGCGGCGGAATCTTGGGGAGTCATGTCAGGTTCAATTAATCCTTTGGGAATCACCCAGCGCTTGCTAGCCGAAGAAGTAATCAGCATTACTTCAATTTGTCCGTCTTGAATGCGGTACGGAATTACTCCAGATTGTTCTACCAATACAATTGTTCTGCTACTCATAATTTATGAAATATATTGTAGTGTACAAGCTGCTTCAACTTAATTAACAGTTAAAGATTCAAAACAAAAATTCCACCCTGGTTTTACATAACTTACGCGCGAGAAACTAAAAACCCGGTTTGTGAGTAAATTTTTCAGATAAATCCAAGATTTATCGGAGAAACCGGGTTTTTAAGCATTCATCCTATTTAGCAAGTCGCGGTTGTAGAAATTCTGTTTGTTAGGTCAATTTACCTAATCTTTGTCTTTCTTCGCCTTAGCCTCCAGATTTTCCATCCGACTCTTCAAATCTTGATTCTCCTTTTTCACCTGATCTAACTCCTCGCGCAACTGCTTTACCGCTGCATCGGAACCAGCATTTTTCTGCACTCTTTGCACAGCTTCATCAGCCATCATGCGGACGCGGCCATCAGGAGTTTGGTCAGCTAAAGAACGCAAAATTCTGATAGCTTTGCGAGTTTCCATCTGTCCTAAACCGACAACTACAGATACTTGAGTCAAGAAAAAAGTCTCTTTAGAAAGTTCTGCCAATCGGTGCAAAATCCGTTCCAAATTGAGCTTAGTTTGACCTGTCGAAATTGTCCCCAAAGAGCGAATTGCCGCCAAGCGCAAAGCTTGCGGAGTACCGACGGCTGTGTATTTCAAAATCAGGTTGAGCGCATCTTCCGAAGTTTTCATTTGCGCCAAACCGGAAATAGCACCCGATCGCACAACCTCATTCCAGCCCTCGCGCTCTTTCAAAACCAATTTTAACTCTTTCAGTACCTGTTCGTCGGTCGGTTTTTCGTCGGGGTTAGCCCCTGCGATCGAGCCCATCGCACTCGCTGCGGCCGCTTCTACATAATAGCTGTCGTCGCCTTTTTCGACGATCGACCTCAGCGCCTTATAAGTCTCGTGAGTCTTGATTTGGCCCAGCGCATTCACCACCGCGCGACGCACCCGAGCATCTTTATCCTTCAAACCAGTTACTAAACCATCAAAAGCTTGGTCGAGTTTAATATCAACTAACTCACCAGCTACTTCCGCCCGCACAGCCCAAAACTGCTCTTTTTTGAGAACTTCCGACAGCGCTTTCACAGCTTCCAAGCCTCCCTTTTTCGCCAAAGCTTGGGCTGCGTAAATCCGGGAAACAGGGTCGGGATCGAATTGTAACTGAGCTTTTAGTTCGGCAACTCCATACTCTAGAGCAACTGTTTTTAAGTATTTATTACCAACATCAAAACTGATAAATGCGGGCTTTTCTTCTAGAGGGAAATAGAAACTTTGCTCGCGTTCGTGCACTCGAACGGTGAAAGTTTTTATATTAGGAATACTCCGCTCATCTGCATCTTTTTCCGGTTGGTAGCCGAAGCCGATCGGAATTTTTAGATCAAAGACATCTTTGCTGTTACCGCTGCTATTTTTGCTGTCTTTTACTTGAGTTTGGGTTACAGTTACTTTGGCTAATTTGCTGTCGCCATCCCAGGAATAAGCAACTTTGTAATCGGGATGACCGCCGCGATAAACGTACTGGTCAAACAAAAAGGTCAGATTGCGACCAGTGGCTTTTTCGATCGCCCTCAGCAAATCAATGGTTTCCACAGTTTGGTGAGCGTTATCCCGCACAAAAGTGTGAATTGCTTTGTAAAATAGTTCGTCGCCCAACTCAGCGCGAATCATGTGATACACGCAAGCGCCTTTTTCGTACAAATGGCGATCGTACAATTCGATCGCTTCGCGGTAAACGTGAGTCACCATCGGGCGACGGTAGCGAGAACTGTCTTCAGCTAAATAATTGCGGGCTTCACCTAACATATAATAAGCCGCATCTTCTTTGCCGTATTCTTTGTCAGTCCAGAGTACCTCGGAATAGGAAGCCATGCCTTCTTTGATCCAAGCATGAGACCAGTGTTTAATTACTACTAAATCGCCGAACCACTGGTGAGCCAATTCGTGGGCGACTAAGCTTTCTGTACCGCGATTGTCGAGGCTGGCGCGTTCGTCTAACAAGCACCTATCTGTTAGCAAAGTTGTCGAAGTATTTTCCATGCCGCCGAAGATGAAATCATCGACGCAGACTTGAGCGTATTTAGGAAAAGGGTAAGGATAGCCAAATGCTTTAGAGAAAAATTCAATCATTTTGGGCGTTTTGCCCATGCTGCGCTTACCGTCAGCTTCGCGACCTTTTTCGACGTAATAATTAACTGGTTTGCCGTTCCATTCGTCTTTGATTTCGGCAAAATCTCCAACTGCTAAGGTCATTAAATAAGTCGGATGTACCTGAGTTTGCGACCAGTGATAAATCTTGTCGTCTCCATCGTTTTTTGTGCTAATTAATTCACCGTTGGAAATAGCAAAAAGTTGTCGGGGAACTTGTACTCTAATTTCGGAAGTTGCGAGTTGTCCGGGATAGTCGAAACAGGGAAACCAGAAGCGGGAATCTTCGTCTTCGCCTTGAGTCCAGACTTGTGTTGGTTTGTCGGGATAGTGTTTGTCCGGGCCGACAAAATAGAGGCCGCGCTGGGGTTTTTCGACCGAGTATTCGATCGCAATTGTAATTGGTTCGTATGCTTCGGTTGGTTCGTGCAGGTGAATTTGCAGCACTTCGCCGTCGCTGTCGAAATTTTGGTCAATTTCGCCGACTTTTACCGATTTAATGTTCAGGTTTACAGCATCTAAGGTTAATTTTTCGATGCCGCTGCGGACTGGATTGATGCGGATGCTGCAAGTGCCGCGAAAACTTTGTTTGGGAATATCCAGCACTAAGTCGAGGAAAATATGCTCTACTTGTCCGGGGCGATCGGGGTTGTAGTGGGGTTTGGCACCGGGCATCTCGAAGGATTTGTGACTGTTGTCAGAATCAAAGTAAGTGTGTGACATTGTGATGGCAAAGTGGTGTATCGATCGGCGATCGCTGGCAGCGCCGATCCGGCTGAACTGCTAGCTTATTCTAGAGTAGCGCGTCCTAGTTGGTGTTGTCTCTAATCTTGTTAAAAACTCTGGCGATCGTTGTCGGGGTATAAAAAATGATTTTTTAGCTACAATATCAGCAAGGCTAATGTCTGCAATCATCAGCCTGCAATTGAAATTGAGAGGGTAAATCTGCATGACAGCTACACTATCAGTTCCTAGTGCGATCGCATCTTGGCTGGGCGACGAAGCCGAAGACTTGCTCACCCATCAAGCCAAAATTTCTAAAGATTTGTTGCACCTGCCGGGCCCGGATTGGGTCGATCGCATTTTCGCCCTGACCGATCGATCTCCTCAAGTTTTGCGATCGCTCCAGCAACTTTATTCTAGCGGACGCTTGGCAAATACGGGCTATTTATCCATCCTGCCGGTAGACCAAGGAATCGAACACTCAGCAGCCGCTTCTTTTGCACCAAATCCCATCTATTTTGACAGCGAAAACATCATCAGACTAGCAATTTCTGCGGGCTGCAACGCTGTCGCGACAACCCTGGGAGTGTTGGGAAGCGTATCTCGCAAGTACGCGCACAAAATTCCTTTCATTGTCAAACTAAATCACAACGAATTGCTGACTTATCCCAATCAATCCGACCAAATAATGTTTGCTTCCGTCGAACAAGCTTGGAATTTGGGAGCCGTTGCAGTCGGAGCAACAATTTATTTTGGTTCGCCGGAATCGACGCGGCAAATCCAAGAAGTCAGTCAAGCTTTTGCTCAGGCTCACGAGTACGGAATGGCAACAATTTTGTGGTGTTACCTCCGCAACGATATCTTCAAACAAGACAAAGATTATCACTTAGCAGCGGATTTAACAGGTCAAGCAAATCACTTGGGAGTGACAATTCAAGCTGACATCATCAAGCAAAAATTGCCCGAATGCAACAACGGCTACGCAGCAGTTGCTAAAGCCAGCGGCCACAGTTACGGCAAAACCGACAGCCGTGTTTATTCCGATTTGACAACGGATCACCCGATCGATCTAACTCGCTATCAAGTGCTCAACTGTTATGCAGGAAGGATGGGTTTAATCAACTCTGGCGGTGCTTCGGGAAAAAGCGATTTTGCAGAAGCAATTCGCACGGCGGTAATCAACAAACGCGCTGGCGGCTGCGGCTTAATCTCCGGCCGCAAAACTTTTCAGCGTCCCTTTGAAGAAGGTGTAAAATTGTTCCACGCCATTCAAGACGTTTATTTGTCGCCCGAAATTGCGATCGCCTAAACATTCACACCACACTAAAATTAGGGTGCGTGCTGCCAACCCAATGCTATAAGGTTCGTAGTGCGGACTTTAGTCCGCTCTTATTCTGCGGACTAAAGTCCGCACTACGAACCGTTTTGGTTATGCTAATCTACCGGACATGATATCAGTTCTAATCCCGATCAAAAAACTCGATCGAACGGTTTGATTTCCATACTGTGCAACTATCAACTATCAACTGTCAACTGTCAACTGTCAACTGTCAACTATCAATGAGCGGTATAACCCCCATCAATTACCAATTCTGAACCAGTAACAAACTTCGATTCATCCGATGCCAGATCAAGAATACCGTAAGCAACATCATCAGGTTCACCCATGTGTCCCACCGGATGTAAGCTATCAAGGATTTTCCGTCCTTCAGTTAGTAATAAATATGTAGTGAAATCTAATTACACTAATTCAATACATAGGATACTTTTATAACTAATACCATCAAATTTTATGATTTTAATATTTATTTATCGTTTGAATGTAGATTGAGTTACAGTCATGCTATCATCAGAGATTATTGCTGGAATCCTTGATATCTGCCAACAACATTAGTTTAGTCATATAATATACTATTCTTACGACCAAATTGCCCTGAGTGTGGTTAAAATCACATACTTAGAAATGGTAGAACTCACAATAAAAAACCCAAATACAAATGTCAAATTTGCGGTCGCTAATTTCTCGAAAATCCGACCAAAAAAGTAATTAGATTAGCAACACAAAAATTAATTGCTCGACTTCTTTTGGAGAAGATTTATTTGGTTAGTCTAGCTATAAGCACGGGTGTTTCTCAAAAATGGTTACAGGATTACGTAAATAATAAATATGCCTCAATCGAACCCACAGTAAACGTTAAACCTAAAAAAGTTAGATTGAATGTTGAATGTGATGAACTGTGGTCATTTGTAGATTGCCAATAAAATAAGCAATGGGTATGGCGCCGCAATGGATAGAGAGACCAGAGAAATTATTGGTGTTTATGTTGGTGCTCGTAGCGAAGAAGGAGCAAAACAATTTTGGAATTCTCTACCTTTTGTATATTGACAATGTGCTGTGTGCTATACAGATTTTTGGGCTGCATATGCTTTTATTTTTCCTTCGCTACGCCATTAGCCGGTTGGTAAAGAAAGTGTAAAAACTAATCACATTGAAAGATTTAATAATAGTTGGCGCCAACGTGTTTCTCGGTTCGTAAGAAAAACTGTTTCATTTTCTAAAAAGTGAGAAAACCATATAGGTGCTATTTGGTATTTTATCCATCATTACAACTATGTCTTGAGCCAATAAATATCTAATCACTACATATTTATTACTACCAGATTGCCTAATTCAACTTTGGCAGCAACTGAATTTTGACCGCCCTTGGCATCTTTGCCCTACAGATTTGTACATTACCAATATTTTGAGCGAACCGCAATCAAACCAGCCTTGGGTAAATTTTTGCAGTTACGCCGAATTGTTCGATCGCGCTTCCGACACCAATCGCCAAATTGCTTTTAGTTTTTGCACTCCTACTAATTTTCGGCAAGGCGTGTACGATAGTGCGATGCCGACTAGAGAGAGTATTTTTGGCAGTTTGGCAAATCGTTGGAACAAGTACAGCGAAATTGCGATCGAACCCACTTTCACAGAAGCGATTTTTCCCAATTTCTTCGATATCCGCACCTAAGTTTGTACGGATTCCCGCAGTAAATTTATCGGTTGCGTCGGGGATATTAGTTACCGAATCATGGGAGATGTTAATCCGGTTGCTATCAAGCAAATTAATCCTTTAGCAGATTTTGCGCTTTACAGCGAAGTCGGGCGAAAAACACCGATAGAAATGGGAATAACGCGCCGATTGCACAATTTTCAATCATTCGCTTTTCGGCTTAATTTCACTGACTACTTCGTAAACATCGGTGTCGGGAATTTTGGCAAACAAAGGTGTCATCTGCTTCAATATTTGTTGATATGCTTCGCTTTGATTGGCGGCCATTTCTTCTACGCTTTCCCAAAAAATGATCGCAATACCTTTGTCTGTATTGGGCAGTTGCAGCAGGTACGCTCCCTTAAAACCTGTGGCATAAGTTGCAACGGCTTGTTCAAAAAGTTCTTCTGCTTCTTTGAATTTTCCTGGTTTAAATTCGCCAATGGCAACGTAGGCAAACTGATGTCGCAGAAAGTCTAGAAATTCTGACATATTTTTTTACTCAACAAATCGCAATACACCAAGTTATATTTTACCCGATCGGCGAATGTTTGTAAATATCGCTGTCGATCAGTAGATCGACCTAAAAAACCTAACAGCGATCGCTCTTTCGATTATTCTGATCTATCTAACCAAACCATTAAATCGGATAAACTAGAAAATCCGGCTACCTCCTCCACCAAACTCTCTAATTGCTCAACCGATAATTCTCCAATTCGCGAAACTACATCGGGATTTACGGCTCCGACACGTCGCTCCAGCAGGCGCAAGATTAAGGCTCTTTGACCTGCTTTAATTCCTGCTTGAATCCCTGCTTCACGGCCTTCTTGAATACCTGCTTCACGGCCTGCTTGAATACCTGCTTCACGGCCTTCTTGAATTCCTGCTTCACGGCCTGCTTGAATACCTGCTTCACGGCCTGCTTGCATCAATTTAGCCCTAGCTCGCTCCAAGCCTTCTTCTATACCTCGAGAAACTATACCCCGCTGTTCTTCGATCGCCCTCTCTTGAGCTTCCATATCCTCGAACTCTTTCAAGCTTAAGTTAGCCTCATTGGCAATTTGAAAAGCTTTTTCTAGTTCTGGAACTGTTTCCATTGTGGCTGGGATTGTTTCTAAATCGGGAGTGTGCTTCATAAAATAAATCCATTTGTCAGTCAAAGTTGTGAGTTCGTTTAACTCTTTTTTGAACTTTGGCAACTCGACAAAAAACATTTCAACTTCGAGATGGGGATAATCAAATAGTTTTTCTTTTTCCTTGAACACAAAATGAGAAATAACATCAGGTTGTTCTTTGAACATTTCAAAATCAGCGATCGTCAAAGCTATTACTGGTTGCAATTTAGCATAACTTTCTCGAATCTTGAGTTGGTTGGCATAGGTTTTGGCTAGGTTGTAGATGACTCGTTTTTCAAAAGCAGCTACATTCAAAACTTGCATTTCAATAATTACCGTCTTGTTGCCGGTAATTCGAGCTTTGACATCCAAATAACTATCTTTGAGTCCGCTGACGGTAGCAGCCGAGTAAGGGTCAATAATTTGCAAGTCTTGGATGATTGGCTCACCGGCGTAAATTAGAGCATTTAAGAAGCTGACGAGGATGTCTTGGCTGTCGGTGGAACCAAAAATTTTTTTGAAGGCAAAGTCTGTTTTAGGGCTGATAAATCTCATGATATTTTTACGGAACTGTTTTATTGATTTATGAAAGATTGTGATCAAGTGCGATCGCTTCGGGGTTGCGAAAAATGGGTAGCTGCAATAGCCCACTTGAATTTATAATAATACGGGTGATATAAATTTAACATGCAAATAAAAATAAAGCCAATAAGAAGTGACAAAAATGAATAAAATATTAGTAATTGAAGACAATAAGTTAATCCGAGAAACCGTTTTAGAACTTTTGGTATCGCGAGGTTATGAAGCTGTCGGCGCCGAAAACGGAAAAGTCGGTATCCAGTTAGCGATCGCCCAAATTCCCGATTTAATCTTGTCTGATGTGATGATGCCGTACCTCAATGGCTTTGAAGTATTCGCGGCTTTGCGATCGCACCCTGCAACCGGCAACATTCCGTTTATTTTTATGACAGCCTCCGAAATGGAACAAGCCCTAGAAATCCCAGCAGACGGCTATCTCAAGAAACCTTGCAGCATCACAGAAATCCTCGGGGCGATCGCAAATCAACTAGAAAAACCAAAAGTTACCAACCCAAAACATCAAAAAGTACAGGACAATTCTGGTAAAGAAAATCTCAGCTTGCGCGCCCGGAATCAAAAATCTCGGTTTGAGATGCCGTCGCTTTGCTCTCAATCACTCGCACAGTAACGTTTTTGATACATAAGTTGAGGTAATTTCAAATTGGTTCGGCCAGGGGGTGGCTTAGACTGGGTATGTTGAATTTGGTAAAAAAGTCATGAACCCACAATCCAAAGGCCGTCTAGTTTGGAATCACTCAACCCACCTTCCCGGTTTGATACCAATTTTAGAGCGACTCACTCTCAAAATGGGCATTCAAACCGTCACGCCGGGGGTTATCAACAAAGTTAAAGGACACATCCCCCGCATGACATTAAGAGTGTCAGTACCCATCCGCGGGGGATTTAAAATCATCGCCAGACAGGGCAAAACCGTACAAGAAGTCTTTATATTAACTACTCTCAGTCAAAGGGACTTGGAAGAGATAATAGCCCAAACCCTAGCCAAGTGACAATTTTAGGACTTACGCAACTCTCGCACGACCGTCGTTGTAGGGTGCGTCAGACTGGGTTATTGAACGACGATCGAGGATTGGGGTCTGACGCACCTTAATTGCTATATATGCCTGGTGCGTGACTCCTGAATTTTTCTTTGGCCAGCAAAGCCCGAGCCCTAACTGCCAAAGTTTCATCGCTTTGGGCTATTTCCTCAAGTTGGGTCAAAACTTCCGTTAACCAATCCGGTTGAACAGTCGCAGCAACCGCCAAAGCTTGCAAAGCCCCCGCTGCTGCGTAGCGAACCACCCATTCCGGGTCTCGGGACGCTTGCAGCAGGGTTTTCACTGCGCGAATTTGAGCATCTAAAACTTGTGCTTGCGGCATAAGTTCCCAGCAAATCGTCCCCAAACCTCTAGCCGCCGCCCGCCGCACGCTCAAAGCAAAGTCATTCGCCGCCGCATCGAGCAAAATATTTAAACCCCTGGGGTCGCCAATTCCAGCCATTGCCCGAACCGCCCAAGCTCTCGCTCCGTAATTGTAGCCGTCAAGCTGTTCTAGCAGCGGGAGTACAGCGGGTTCTCCGAGTTGAATCAGCCCGTCAACGGCGGCCACAGCGGCGCCTGGGTTGTTGTAGCCGAGGACTGTTATTAAGGTAGGAATTGCTTCTGTTGAGTCAGCAGCCGCCAATGCTTTGACTGCGTTTAACAAGCCCTCGGAAGAATCTGCTTGTTCGACTGCGCGAATTAGTTCTAATGCCATTGATTTATACAATTTACCGTGATCATTGTAATTGTAGGTTGGGTCGATCGCGCGATCGGACAAGTGGAAATGATGCAAGATATAGAGGTACTGGATTTTCTGCGCCAACAGGGGAAAACACCAAAATATATCACGTCGGTTTGTACTGGTTCTTTGATTTTAGCTGCTGCTGGACTGCTTCAAGGATACCGCGCTGCTTGCCATTGGGCATTTCGCGACCAGCTAGCAATGCTGGGTGTTGAAGTTGGAACCGAGAGAGTTGTTGTCGATCGCGATCGAATTACAGGTGGCGGCGTAACTGCTGGCATCGATTTTGGGTTGGTGCTTGCCGGCAAGCTCTGCGGCGAGGAAACTGCCAAAATGATTCAGCTACTTCTAGAATACAATCCCGCGCCGCCTTTTAATGCTGGTTCCCCCGAAAGTGCTGGAGAGATTGTAGTTGAGCAAGTCAAAGAATTTGGCAAGCAGCTAATAGAGGCATCTCTAGAAGCAACGAAAAAAAGAGCGATCGTATTAGGTATGAATAGTTAAGTTAATATCAATCTCTATTGGCTCTTAGTCCGCTTGGAGTGGACTTCGTTTTTGTAGCAGCGATTTCAATCGCCGAGGCTGATCGAAGAGTTTTAAAGTTTACAGCAAACTATCCATTAAATTCATAACTTGAATAGCTTCATCTGACAAAGATAGTGATGCTTGTTGTTCGAGGTGATGCTCCAAAACTCCTTTGAGGGCAATCAATTTCATGCTATTTTCAGCTAAAGTTTCCGCAATAGCTGGCGCTGCGGGTAAATAGCCGATCGCCCCCAAGTCCATCAAAGCCGATCGCCTCAACTGCAAATTATCCCCATTCAAAGCAGTCACCAACCTTTCTCCGTAAATGCGATCGCCAGTCAACTGATACATCGCCCGCGCCGCAGCGTACTGCACCCGCTCCACAGAATGCTCTAAAAAAGGTGCAATTAGCGGTATAGCTTCTGTCGCTCGCAGCGTACCCAAAGCTTCAATTACCGAGTCGTAAGGCTGCACCAGGTGCGACTTTCCAGCCACTCGCACGGCCTTTGCTACCCCCCCATCTAAGAGTTTCATCAGCGACGGAATCGCATCGATCTCGCCCAGCATTTCTAGAGCTTGAGCCGCCGCTTCCCGCACGTAATAATCCGCGCATTCCAAACACCGAATCAGCGCCGGTAAGGCTTGTTTGTCGCCCAATTTACCCAGTGCCCGCGCCGCATTTCGCAATAGGGAGTAGTCGCCAATTTTTGTTTGTTCTGATTCTTCTTGCAAAGCCGCAATCAAAGCTGAAATTACCGCCGGTTCCTTAACTCGAAATCTGCCCACCCACCAAGCAGCGTAATACCGGAGACTGTAGTCTTGGGAGTGCAAATTTGCGATCGCCTGTTCTACTGTTAAAGACTCGCCCTCAGCTACACCAGCCGGTGAGTCGGATTTGTCAAAATCCATAGTTATTGGTTATTGGTTATTGGTTATTGGTTATTGGTTATTGGTTATTGGTTATTGGTTATTGGTTATTCGTTATTGGTTATTCGTTATTCGTTATTGGTTATTCGTTATTGGTTATTCGGCGATTGAAATCGCAGCTACAAAAACAAAACCCGCCTGCGCGGGTTGGGGAACCGGGCGATTTCGATCGATCTTTCAATCACCGATTTCAATCGCCCTCTGAAGGAGACTATTAATTATCATCCTCGGATGATTCAGGCGATGATTCTGCCGATGATTCGGCGATCCCACTTAGCGGCTGAATGTTCACAATCTTCCCGCCCATGCGAGTAATCCGCTGCATTGCTTGATTCATCCGATTGTACGGCACGGTGATAAATGTACTCGCGCTCGATCGAATCGAATAATCGATATTTTCTGTATCATCGCTTTGGCGCAAGCCCACAACTTCGTACCGAAAACAGCGACCTGCGGAAGCTGTATTGCCACTTTTTCCAGCTACAATTTGACCCAACATAAGCTTCTTGGTAATTGGTAATTCTGACTGTTGACTGTTGACTGTTGACTGTTAGCTGTTAGCTGTTAGCTGTTAGCTGTTGACTGTTGACTGTTAGCTGTTGACTGTTAGCTGTTGACTGTTGACTGTTAGCTGTTGACTGTTAGCTGTTGACTGTTGACTGTTGACTAATAACAACTAACAACTAACCACTAACCACTAACCACTAACCACTGAGGGCGGGATCTCTTGGCACCGCCCCTACCAACTAACAACTGCCAACTGCCAACTGACTAAATTGGAGTAATGCTGGCGATTTTCGCGCCCATGCGCTGAAATTTCTGCATTTGCGAGGACAAATCATCAACAGGTACGATAAACGCCTTGCTGCTGCGGCGCACGCTGGGATAACCGCCCGTGCGAATTCCCGAAACTTCCACGCGGAAAAGCCGCCCTTCCTTGCCGTAAGCTGCCCCGCCGCCGAAACCGGTGCCGGGAGTCACGTTTCTGGCAGAAGGCCGATATGCCCAACCCTCATTACCGCCAGAAGGCCCCACTACCGCAGTCGCGCTGTTAGTGCCGAGTTCGACAGCTAAGCGAGAGTTATTGCCTTCTAGTTGCGAGGTATCGCTGTTTGCATAGCCGCGGTACAGCCGGAACATCCGGGTAAAACCAACGGTTTTTTGCCCGCGCTGCGTGTTAAAGCCGCGGTAGTAAGGGACAATATTTTCGCCGAAGTTTTCTTGATACTCTACTGAATCGACATAAGAATCGATATCAGCATCGTAGCCTTGTGTTTGGTACAAATCTAAGTGGTAAACTACTTCAGATTCGTCGTAGGGAGCGCGACCGAGCAAGTGTTTGTAGTTTAGTTCGATCGTCCGAGTTTGGAAGCTGCTGTATAAAAACTTAGTTTTGTACAGTTCCGATTTTGCTACTGCGCGCACAAATTCTCGCACTGTTAAGCCGCCATCTCGCAGCAGAGACTCAGCACTTGTCAGGCGTTCCGATTTCATCAAATAATCGTTGCCCAACAACTGACGGTAAACGGCACGAATTACTGTTTCTACATCATCTTTGGTGTAGTTTGGGCGCAATTCTACCTGCGGCGCATCGCTCAATGCGGATGTTCCCAGTCTCGACGCTGCTGTCGTAATAGCCACCAGATTTTCTCCTAAATTAATAACAAAAATTTCAACCTTTGTTGCACTTGAGATTTTTAGGACTCACACCAAAATGTCCCGTAGGGTGCGTACTCTCCACCTTACCTGCGTATATGTGCTTCTGCAAGTAGGGTGGAGAGTACGCACTTTACGCATACACATTAATTAGTCCTAATTTGCTTGCTTGCCCTTGCAAAAAAACGTCTTTACAAACTTTAAGCTGCGGTAATACTTACCACTTTGCCACCGCGTTTGTTGATTTGTTGCAATCGGCTCGAAAGCTGTTCGTAAGGCACGAGATATTCGCTAGTAGTCCGTCGCACTTGGGGCGAAAACTTAGCCGCGCCTTGCATTGCGGTGACTCGATAGAGTTGACCGCGAGAACCGCCGGCAGCACCAGCGAGAGATTGTCCGCTAGAGGCTGTGTATATCGGCGAAGCCGTATTTCTCGCTACTTCCCAAGTTAACCGCGCTTGGGTTTGGTTTTGCGAGCGATCGCTATTTGCGTAGCCGCGATACAGTTGAAACATCCGGTTAAAACCGACTGTTTTTTGATTTCTTTGAGTCGCGAAACCGCGATAGTAAGGCACTATGCTTTCGCCAAAGTTTTCTTGATACTCTACTGAGTCAATATAAGAATTGATTTCAGCTTCGTAGCCCTCAGCATTGTACAAATCAACGTGGAAAGCAATTTCCGATTCGTCGTAAGGAGCGCGTCCCAACAAATGCTTGTAATTAAGCTCAATTAACCGCGTTTGCGAGTTCGGGTAAAAAAACTTTTTCCGATAAGTTTCGGACTGAGCAATTGACCGCACAAAATCCTTAACTGAAATCTGTCCTTGCATCAGTAGAGATTCGGCGCTGGTAACTCGTTCGCTCGACATTAAATACTCGTTGCCGAAAACTTGGCTGTAAGCTGCACGAATTACTGCTTTCGCATCGTCTTGCGTCCAGTGGGGTCGCAGTTCTACCTGTCCGGCTTCTTCAAATGCTTTTATTCCCAACCTTTCTGCTGCACCTAATCCCGCCATCTTCGCTTCTCCCTTTTTGCTTTAAAAAACTGAAAACTTCTAAAAAAAGTATTTGGAAAACTAGGCTCAGATCGCAGATGCCCGGAACTGTAAACAACCGCTAACACTCAAGCTAACTGCAGCTTTACAATTCCGGGCATCACGCAAATCTAGCTCAGGGCGTTGATTGCGTAGTCGAGGTAGGAATTAGCTTCCACTGCGGGGTCGCCACTCAGGCCGTGGTTGCCTTTGATGTACTTGAGAGCTTCAACGTACCAGCTAGGAGACAGTTCAAATGTCCGGTTGATTTCGTCGATGCCTGCAATCAGGTACTCATCCATTGGGCCTGTGCCGCCTGCAACTAAGCAGTAGGTCACCATCCGCAGGTAGTAGCCGATGTCGCGGGCGCACTTGGCTTTACCGGTTGGGGTAGAAGCGTAGTTGGGGCCTTGCATTTGTTGGGTGTACGGGAATTTGTTGTACACTGCTTGGGCTGCACCGTCGATCAAGCGTTGAGAATTCCCTGTCAAAGCTTTGGCTGCTTCTAAGCTGGCGGTTGCTTGGCGGAAACGACCGAAAGCTGTTTGGATTTCGGTGCTGCTCAAGAAACGGCCTTGAGAATCTGCTGCTGTGACTGCTTCAGTCAATGGGGTCTTCATAGTTTTGCTTTCTCCCTAAGGTTTGCGGTTGTTTTCTACGAATGCGATTTGTAAAAGCCCGATCGATATATCGAATCGTTGCTTGACAAATTTGGTTGCAATGGCTGGGGTTTAGCCTACTGCGGAAGCGGCGCGATCGAAGTAGCTGCCGACTTCAGACATCAGGGAGTTGCAATCTCCACGAGTTACACCGTTGGGATCGTTAGCGATCGCCAAAGCTGCTTCTTTCATTTTTTGAACGCCTGTTGCTACGGAAGCGCCTGGTGTTCCCAATGCCAAGTATGTTTCGCGAAGACCGTTCAAGCAACGGTCATCGAGTACGCTGGCGTCGCCTGCGAAAATCGCGTAGGTGACGTAGCGCAAGATGATTTCCATGTCGCGCAAGCAAGCTGCCATGCGGCGGCTGGTGTATGCGTTGCCGCCGGGGGCGATCAACTGAGGCTGTTCAGCGAACAAGGAGCGAGCTGCATTTGCAACAATGCTGGAAGCGTTGCTGGTGATGCGGTTTACTGTATCCATGCGCTTGTTGCTTTCGGCAACCATTTGGCTCAAGGCATCAAGTTGGCCGGTGGCCAAAAATTCGCCGCGAGCGTCTGCTTGGGAAACCACTTTTGTAAATGCGTCAAACATGAAAGAACTCTCCTACTTGAGTTAATTGAGTTTGGTTGCGGTATAAAACCGTTAAGTTAAATTTGTTCAGGCTCGATCGCCTGCAAGGGTTGAAGGTTGACCCCAGCTACTGCGCTGGTCGCCTCGTTCTCTCCTTTTCCGCTACCTGTACTATTGTGACATTGCAGCGGACATTTCAGAAACCTTAGAAAATTTTACACCTTTTATGAGATGCGACAAACCTTGTTAATCATTGTTTTGTTAACTTTCGCCTGTCGTTTCAACCTTCTGATAACCTTTATACAATGCTCGACCGCCTTTGTTTATTACAAATTATTACAGGAACTTATCCCTGTGAAAAGGTAAATCGCGGACACGAAAATTGGGGACAATCTACTTCTTAAGGTAGATGCGGGTTTGCTGCTGCTAGCTACGGGCTTGGTTGCAGTGCCTGTTTGTGACTGCGGGTGGGACTAAATTCTCCGGTAGCCCGATCGCAACTCGGAGCTTTGCAGCCCCAAAAACTAATTGTTAAGAAAAGTTAAGAAAATTAAAGTTTTGCCACAAGAGGGCAGGGGAATAGAGAAAACAGCAGGGGCGGGTTCACTCTTGAGCTTTCAAACTTGCAGATAGGTTACATAT